>CAJBHN010000626.1 GCA_903952805.1 uncultured Myxococcales bacterium
GCTTCGACACCGTTTTTGATCCCCGTCAGCGGCGCCGGCGCCGACGCCACCTGCGCGGACCGCCGCCGGACCTTGATCGCCAAGCACCCGAAACATCACGCTCTTTCGGCGTCGGCGACGGCCCGCCGCTGGCTCACTGGTCAAAGGTGAGCCGCAGCAGCTCGTCGTTGCCCGTGCCTGTCGACATCGCCACCCACGCCTCTTTGGTGCTGGCGCCAAATGGCTGCAGGCCGATGACCTTGCCGCCAGGGTTGGCGCCGTTGAAGATGGCCGCCCGGACGTCGTTGTTGAAGTTGTCATCAATGCTGTCGTGCAGGGGCAGGCGCCAGGCCAGCTGCTGATTGGACAGCACATAAAAGACGGTGTTGGGCTGACCCGGGACGTCGATGACGAAGGCGCGGTCGCTGCTGGGCGGGGTTTGGTCGGCGGCGACCGGACGGCGGAAATCCAGGGGCTGAAATGCGCTCAAGGTGGGGTCGAAGACGCCGTCCCGCTGCAGGATGACCTCCTCCAGGCGAGCAAAGCTGACCCTGGCCAGGCTGGGTTCAAAGACCGAGAGGTTCACCTCGTTGGCCTGGATGTTGTTGATGGTGAGTTGGTCGGTGTCTGGGACCCCGCCCAGGCGGATGGTGTGGGTGGTCTCTGGCAGCTCCACAACGCGCCAGGGCGCCCGGGCCAGAGCCCATTGGGTCCGGCTGCCCACGTCCACGATGCTGCCCCGCTCCAGCGGGACCAGGGCGGGCTTGCCGGCGGCCAGCGGTGACGCCCGGTCAAAAACAATGATCAAGTCACCGCGGACGGCGTTGGTCTCGCCGAGGATGAACAGCCCGGCGAGCTCGCCAAACGTGACGTCGGCCTGCAGCGTGTCACGGGGGCGGAGCACGCTCTCGTTGAGCCCCTGCTCGTGGCGCTCAAACACCAGGGCTTTGGTTCCCCGCCGAGCAAAGACGCGGCGCTGCAGCACATTGGCGTCGACGGGGTCGGGCCGGGCGATGGCGACGACCAGGTCGGCGCCACCGATGCCGGTGACGGGGTTGACCTGGTTGGCGAAGTCGGCGCCGCGGGCTTGAAACAGGCCGCCGTTGGTGCAGCTGAACCACTGCTCATTGCCACCGTCGACGCGGTAGCTGGCCTCGACGGAGGCGTGGTCGATGTTGCAGCCCGGGCCGCCGATGGCGGGGACGCCGTTGATGAGGTCGACGCCGGCGCCGGTGCCGGCGGCCTCGGGCAGGACCCCGCGGATTGGATCGAAGAAGCGAACCTCGTCGCGCCCTCCAGGCTCGTAGATGCCCACCAGCAGCGTCCCGGGCCGCTGCCCCGCCTGGACGCCCAGGGCGCCGAGGTTGCCCGCTTGAAACATGCTGATGGGTGCCCCCACCGACACCAGGGCGGGTGCGCCGCCGCCGCCGCCGCCGCCGCCGCCGCCGCCGCCGCCGCCGCCGCCACCAGCGTTGGCGCAGACGCCTTCAATGCAAATGGCGCCAAAGGCGCACTCGGTGTCCTCCACGCAGGGGCCGGCCGCGGGGCAGCCGGTCAGTTGGCCCAAAAGGCCCGCGACAGGCGCCAGCAACACAAATAGCGTGGATGACCAGCGCCGGGTCAGGGTTTGCATGAGACGTTCTCCTCACATTTTTCAGCGACAGAGGTGCAGCCGGCGGGGCCGGCGGGAAATTCGGGCAGAATGGCAAGGGTGACGTCGACCAGGGCGGTGGCGCCCAGGTCTTTGGCGGCGGCGGCGCCGGCGGTGTCAAACGAGTCTTCGGCGTCGCCAAAGATGTCGACGACGGTGCAGCCCCGCAAGATGGCCTGGCCGCCGAAGTCCTGGCCCTCGACAAATATCACGCGACGGCCAACGCCAACGCCCGCCAGCACCACGCCGCCATCGTCCAACGAACAGGCGTCGGTGTTGCCGGAGGTGGCGAGGGGTTGCACGCCGGGAGGAGGAGCCGCCGGGCTTTGGCTGAGGGCGCGACAAATGGCGTCGGGGCTGCGGTCGCCGAGGTCGGAGCCGTCGTAGACATCGACGCGGGCGACGGCGGCATGCAGGAAGGCGAGCTCGGAGGGAAAGACCAGGCGGACGCCGACGGTGGGCTCCTGACAGCCGGCCCCAACGACCAGTCCAAGCAACCCGGCAATACCCGGCCAACAGCGACGCACCATCAGCGCAGTCTAGGCTGAAGGCGCGCCGGTGCGAGAAATCGGTCAACGGGCGGGATCAGGCCATCGGCAGCCCATCGTGCCCGGGCCGGGCTGCTGGCCTTTGCTGCTGAAAGTCGTCGGCGTCGGTCACCCGGGCCTGCTATGAAGCGGCATGTCGTCGCCGGTGCTGCTCGCCGCCTTGCTGTTGTCTTCGACCGCGCCGGTGTCCGCGCCTGCGGCAGCCGCGGCGTCATCCGCCGTGCCACCGGCGCCCACGGTACCGGTCGGGGCCGCGACGCCAGCCGCGGGGCCGTCGGGGCCGTCGCTGGGAGTCGGGTTGTTGTCGGTGGGGACGGCGCTGGCCGCCGGTAGCACGGTGGCGCTGACGTTGGCGACGGTGCTGAGCACCCCCGATCGCGAGACGGCTCAGCCAACCGCCACCGAGGACGCCCTCAATACCGTGGGCGGCTTCGTCGGCGCCGCGGTCCTCGCCGTCGGCGCGGCGCTGGCCGTGGTCGGCGCCGGCATGACGTTGAGCGAGATCAACGCGCCGCCGCCGGCAACGCCGGCCGCGACGCCCTGAGCACGCTCAGGACAGCCCGCGGTCGTCGAGGTCGTCCTCGTCGAGACCCAGGTGATGACCGATCTCGTGCAGCAGGGTCACCGAGATCTCGTCGACCATCTCTTCGCGGGTGGCGCACGAGATCTCGAGGTTCTTGCGGTACAGAAAAATCCGCACCGGCTGACCGGGACCCGCCGACGGGGCCAGCGGCTCGGGGTCAAACAAGCCCACCGCCGACGGGGACATGGGCGGATCGCGCTGCTTGAGCATGTCGAGGTTCGGCAGGTCCTCGACGATGACCGAGACGTTCTTCATGGCGGCGGCGACGACCTCGGGGAGCTCGGCGATGGCGGCCTCCAGCACCTTGGCGAACTCGTCTTCGCTGATGCGAAACGGGGGCTGGAAGCGCTCGCCGTCGTAGCTGATGGCGCGGGTGAAGGCCTTGTCGGCGGCGACGTCGTCACCCTTGATGGTGGCCAGGCGGCCACGCAACCACCAGGCGTCGGCGCAGCGGGAGTCCTTGTCGATGGCCTTGGCGATCTCGGCGGTCGCGTCGTCGAGGCGGACCAGATCAAACAGCGCCGACGCCCGAGCCACGCGACCCATGGGGTCATCCTTGTCCAGCGACACGGCGACGTCAGCGGCCACCAGCGCCCCCTGCGGATCGTGATCGGCGCCACGCACATCCGCCAGCGTCAGCCACACCTCAAGAGCGAAGTCGGTGGCGGCGTCCTTTTTGGCTTCCTCGTCGTCGGCGGCGACATCGGGGGCCTCGCCCTTCTTCAGGCGACGGGCCAAATCTTCCAGCAGGGGACGGGCTTCGGCGACGTCGTCGAGCGCGTCCAGCAGCAGCGTCGCCAGCCGCAGGGCGACGATCATCGACTTGGGGTGGTCGTCGCGGGCTTCTTCGGCGGCGGCGATGGCCTCGTCGACGAGGTCCTCGGTGATCAGGACGTCGACCTCCAGCAGGCGCACCTCGGGGTGACGACCGTCGAGGCGGCGGGCCTCGTCGAGCAGACGGCGGGCGTCCTTGACGCGGTCGTCGTAGAGGGCTTCATGGGCTTCGTCGATGAGGTCGGTAAGGCGAGACATGGAGGTCGGTTCGTGCATTTGGCGCGATGTGGCAAGACGGATACCGTCAAACGGGAGCGGATGGGCCTGCTGTCGGTGTCACGTCAGCAGGCTTTGGTGGGTGGACCGATGCGGCGTCGGTCGAGCGGCAGGAGCGGGCGATGAGCGTGTTGAAGCGTGGCAGCACCGGTGAAGCCGTGGTCCTGTTGCAGCAGATCCTGGGCGTCGACACCGACGGCATCTTCGGCGCTGCCACCGAGGCCGCCGTCGTGGAACATCAGCACAGTGAGCGGCTGACCGCCGACGGCATCGCTGGCCCAGACACCCTCGCGACCTTGGGCATGTGGAATCACATCACGCTGCAGCCAGGCGACACCGGCTTGACCGTGAAGAAGCTGCAAGCAGCGCTGGGCGTGGCCGAAGACGGCGTTTTTGGCCCCGACACGACGCACGCGTTGATGGCCTTTCAAGAGGAACAAGGCATCGCCGTCGACGGCGTGGTGGGCCCAGTCACCCTCTACCACCTGAATCTCTTCACCTGACATCATCATGGCCCCCGTCGCAGCGGCGGCGACCGACCGCCCGTAGCGGCGGAGCCACCGGGCCTGCCGATGGCCGCGTGCCCAGCGCCCACGCCGGGCGGCGATTCGCCCTGACGACAGGATGCAAATGCCCCTGCCCCTGGGGCCGCCAACCTGCTAGCCGACGCCGGTGAATCGATGGTTTGCCCGACGTCTCGTGATTCTGGCGGTCTCGCCACTGGGCCTGCTGTCGTGCACCGGTCAGCTCGGCAAGCCGCCACCGCTGGACCGCCCGGTTTTCCCCATGGGGATGGCGCTGTCTCCCGACGGAGAGCGCCTGGCCGTCATCTCCTCCAACTTCAACTTCGCGTTTGATGTCGGCGCCGTGTTGCTGGCGGACCTGGGGGCCGTTCGCGACCGCCTGACCGGGCCCGACGTCGTCATCAACGATGCGTTTTCGTCGGGCGTGTTCATCCCGACCTTTGGCGATCGCCCCGTCTTTGACGCCACGGGCGAGCATCTGTTTGTCACCAGTCGCGCCGAGAACCTGCTGCACGAACTGCTCGTCGACGACAGCGGGGTCGTGTCGTGCGGCGGCGCCGAGGTGTGTCGTCAGGCACCCCACGCCCTCGCGTTGGTCGGCAACGACCCCTTCGACATCGTGCTGCTCGACCAGGGTGTCGATGACAACGGCGCCGTCGTCGTGCGCGGGCTCGTCACCCACCAAAGCGCGCGCGAGGCTTCGATCTTCACCCTCAACGCAGCCAGCAGCGGCAACGACCGCCTGCGGATCGAAAGCGCCCCGGTCGACTTCGGCGAAGGAGCCTTTGGCGTCCGTGCCGCCGTCATGCGCCCTGGCGACGATGCCGTGGGCCGCCCCGCCCGCATCTTTGCCACCGTCGAGCGCCGCGATGGCACGGCCATCGTCGGCGTCGACCTCGTCTCCTTCGAAGTACCAGCTGCTGGCCGGGCCGCTGACGTCACGTTTGTGCGTCAGGATCTGGAAAGCCTGCTCGGGACCCGCACGACCCGCGACATCGCCGTCGTCGACGACGCCATCGTGGTCGCCCTGCGCTTCCCTGATGCCCTCGCCCGCTTTGTCGTCGACCCCGCCACCGGCGACATGACGTTGACGGCGTTGAAAGACACCTGTCTGGAACCCACCTCGTTGGCCCTCACCGGCGCCGCCGCGGGCAATCTGGTGCTCGTCACCTGCCAGGACAACCACAGCGTCGAGCTCATCGATCCCATCACCCTTGAGTCACGAGACGCCCTGCGCTTTTACGGTCGCGAGCCCTACGACATCGTCGTCGATGCTGCCCGTCAGCAGGCCTTCGTCAGCTTTTTCCTCGACAACTCCATCGGCGCCATCTCCCTGGTCGACGACGACGGCCTCCCCGGCCTGCACGCCATCGGTCGTCTGGGTCAGCCCCTGCCGCCTCCCGAGGATGGTCGCGAATGATGTCGTTTTCGCCGTGGTCCACAGGGTCTTCCTCGCTGCGCCGTGCGGTGCTGCTGCCGTTGTCGTTGTTGTCGATGGCGTCGACGTGCCAGCAGTGCCAGACGATCGGCAACCCCCGGCTGGGCAACATCGATCGGGTCAGCGACCTCGTCGTCGTTGCTGCCGCCGACGGCCACAGCTACGCCATCAGCGCCAACCCGGAGCTGTTGCACCTGCGGGTCCTGGACCTCACCGAGGGGCGCTTTCTCACCGGCCCCAACCGCTTTTTTCCCTTGTCCATCCCGGTGGGTCTGGAAACGCGGCGTCTGACCGTGGCCAACGACGTCACCACCGAGGCCGTCGACCCCAGCCGGATCTTTGCGCTCGACAACGCCGACCACAAAATCTTCGTCGTGCGCACCGTCGACGCTGCCGGCAACTTGCCTCCCTTCGTCGTCACCGCCGAGATCCCGCTGGCGGGCATTCCCGCCGATCTCGCCGCCCTGCGCATCAACGCCACCACCACGCTTTTGGCCGTCACGCAGCCCGACGATGGCACCGTCGCGGTCTTCTCCGTCGACAACGCCGGCGCAGCCACCGCGCTGGCCGACGTCATCATCCCCGGTGCCGGCCCCGAGGGCTTCGGCGGCCACCTGCAAGACATCGTCGCCGACCCCCTCGGCCGCGCCTTCATCGTCGGCGACGCCATCAATCCGTCGCTCCATGCGCTGGCCGTCGACGCCGCGGCTGGCACCGTCGCCTTTGACCGCAGCATCGATGTGGGTGGCCCCGTGGGCCCGTTGGCCGCTGGCGTCGTCGATATCGGCGACGGCCTGGCGCCGGTGGTGCTCGCCATGCGCACCGACACCGCCGCCGCCATGGTGGTGCGCCTGAGCCGCCCGGGCTTCCCCGAGGACCGCTACGCCGTGTTGGGGGGCGCTGCGCTGCCGAACCTCGGCGTCGCCGCCTACGTCCCCGACGCCCGCAGCAGCGAGGCCGAAGTCACGGTCTGCTGTCGCGGCCTCGGTGCCGACGCCGTCGCCGCCGACGAGGCCACGGCGTCGTTTGCCACGGTCAGTCTGGCGGACGGTCGCCTGCTTCACCTGCAACTGGCGGCCTCCCACCTCGACGGCATCGCCCTCGACGGCGATCGGCGCATCGTCCGCCTCGTCGACGACGACCTCAACCCGCCCGGTGCCCCCGAGGGCATCGACATCAACGCGGCGGCCGAACTGTGGGTGCCCGTCGAGGGCGGCGACGCCTTGCGTCCCACCGTGGCCTTCACCACCGTCGACAACCTCGGCTCGCCCCCGTTCGTGCCCATCGTCGAGGCTGGCTCGTCGCTGCTGCTGACCTGGGAGGGCGAGTTGCTGCGGGCTCGTCGCTTGCCCGGGGTCTTTGCACCGGGACCCGGGGCTTTTGAAGCCGCCGTGGGCCTCGCTCCCCGCGACGTGCGGGTTTCCGATCTGGCCCGGCTCATCCCCGAGACCCAACGCCTGGGCTGCGCAGCGTTCTTCGACGCCCGCATCCGCGCCGTCGACGGCGTCACCGTCACCATCGCCATGGAAGGCGACGCGGAAACGCCATTCATCACCGACGCCGACAGCACTGCTTGCCTGCAAGGCGCTGGCGATGTGCGCCTGACGGTGCTCGCCCAGGGTGCCTTCGTCGTCAGCGACGGCACCGTCAGCCGGGGTCGGGTGGCCTTTGTCGGCGACGATGCCGACGCCGCCTTCGAACTCCCCGGCGTCCGCATGACGCTGACACCGTCGTCGTCGGGCCGTCCGCTGGCTGGCAGCAAGTTGGCGATTCCCCTCGATCCCCGCGTCACCACCATGGGCGTAGACCTTGTCGGCCTGCTGAGCAGCGCCGCCATGGTCCCCACCGCCATCGCCGGGGGGACGATCAGCATCCCCGATGCCGCCTCCAGCGACGCCACCGCCGTCATCCCTGCCCGTCGTGTGGTGATCAGCAGCGGCGGCGGCGCCTCTCTGGCCAGCTGCGACGAGGCCGAGACCAGCAGCAGCCGCGTCGACACGCTGCGGTGAAGCATGCGCCGTCACAGGCGATGACGGCAGTGCTCTGACGTGACCGACAACCGGGATGCGCGCCCTTGCCGCGCACGACAGCGACGCCTGCCGGCGTGCTCAGGGGCAGCGTCGTTGCATCCGGGGCGCGTGGTGACGGCATTTGGTGGCTCGGCGACACGGTCGGCCGGATCGCCTCCGGACCATGCCCATCACTCGGATCGATGTTCGGGAAACACTGCTCGCAGATACGCCCAGCGCGCCGCGATCCAGGAACGCACCAGTTGGACCTCGTCGTCGTAGGCGGCATCGGTGCGACCGTAGTAGCCGACGTAGTCGTCAGCCCAGACGGCGGCGTCCCGACGAGCGGCGCGTTCCGTCTCGGCGACCATGGCCTCGTACAACGCGATGACGTCGTCTTCGCGCAGGCTCTGACGGAGGGCGTCGGCGTAGGCCGCGCGCATCGCGACCCCAGCCACGGGATCCTCAAGGAGGCGCTGCCACAGCAGGTTCGTCTCCATCGGCCAACCACGATCGACAGGCACATCGCTCGCGGTGCGCGAGGTCTCCCACGCTTGACCGAAGGCGTGATTGAAATCCCAGGGCGCGAAGCGGAAGCGCGGCACGCTGCCATCGTTGCTCGTCGCCGGCCGATACAGGTAGGCGTTCTTGCCGTAGCTGTCCTCGCCGAGGATGGCGGTGGCGAATACCCACCACGCCTGCACGTCGTCGACGTCGATGAGGGGGCTTATCGACTGCGCAAATGAATCGGTCGCGGCGCTGTTGGCGACGGCGATGAGTTCGGCGAGGTCGCTGTAGGGCACCACAGCGTCGACGTCGGGTTCGTCGCGCCTTTCAAAGCCGGCGCCAGGATCGTCGACGTTGCGGAAGTTCGCGTCGTGGCTGATGGACTTGTACAGCTGCCCGTCGTCGTGCAGGCCAAGGCTTTCTTCAAAGAGGTCGCGGTCGACGTGGTCACTCATTGTGTAGAGGCCGAGGTAGTCGCTGCCGACATAGACGACGACGGACGTGCTGAGAATCTGCACGTGCTGGTGCGCAGGGCCTGCGCTCGTGCGGTTCCATAGCTGGTAGGCGAGCCGCTGGCGAACCGAGCTCGAATCGTCGAACGTCGTCGTCAGTACGACCTTTTTCTTGTCGACGAAGTTGTCGGCGCTGGTCTGTCCGGCGCGGGCCGGAAGATGGAAGCGGTCGTCGCGGTTGAATTTCAACGTGAAGCTGCGCTTGGGATAGCCGAGACTCGAGGCGCCGCGCAGCTTCGTCTGGCCGACATAGACGTGGCCATCGGCAGCGATGTCGACGGCGACGTAGGCCTCGGCGTCGGGCAGGCGCGACAGCATGAGCACCGGCACGCCGAACTCCTCGGTGTAGGTCGCGGGGTCGACGACGGGCACGTTGCCTTCGACGCCGAACGCGTCGGCCACCGCCACATGCACGCGAACAGCTTCACCGGTTTCCGGGTCTTGCACCTCGAGGTCGAAGACGGTGGCGTCGTCGAGATCGGTCGTCCACCGCACATGATGGTCGGGGTCCAGCGTCAAACCGGCAGGGGCAAGCGAGATGGCTGGCGCGTCGAAATCGACCACCTTGCCAGTCGCGCAGCGCACCACCACGTCGAGGACGTCGCCTTCGACGATCTGCGTGGCGCCTTCGATCAGCGGCTCGCAGGCCAGCAGCGCTTCGCCCTCCCCTTCCCCCTCGCCTTCGCCCTCCCCTTCGCCCTCCCCTTCGCTGGATCCATGCTGGCCTGCCCCATCGGTGCTCGACCCACCCGGGGGCTGACAGGCGAGCAGCAGCGAGGCGGCGACCAACAACGGCAGCGCAAGGCGAAGACGACGACCCATCGCGAAAGCATACCAGGTTGGTCGACGTCGATGGTGGCCGAGCGCGACCCAGGCCGAGCATCGGCCCCCTGCAACGACACCCGGGCGGTGGCGGGCGCGTCAACCAAGGCTCCACGTCGACCCGGCCATCAGCCCCCGAGGGCTTGCGCCAGGAATCGCAGGAATGCCTTGCCGACCACGCGCTGGCCGACGTCGTTGAGATGGCCGCCGTCGGATGTGTAGCCGGGCCACAGCATGGGGACCTGTCGACCATCGACCGGGTGCCATTCGCGACCACCACCTGGCACCGTGCTTTCGACGACGGCGAGGTCAAAGATGGTGTCTGGGGGCCAGGTGGCCTTGAGGGCGTCGGCGAATTCCAGGCGGCGCAGGTTGGCCTGCTCCTCCCACACGGCGCGGCCCAGGACCCGCTTCGCCCGGGATTTGACGTCGGTGGGTCGCGCATGCAGCGGCGGGGTCATATGCAGAATCGTGAGCGCGGGTTTCCGAGCCTGCAGCCGCTCAATCATCGCCCGATAGTCGCGCACAAGCGCGGCGACATCCGTCGTCGGCGTGAAGTCCACGTAGCAGAGCTTGACCAGCGCCACCTCGACGTCTCTGGCTGAGGCTTCGCGTTCGAAGGCGGCGAACTTGGACTGAGGGTCCATATTCTGGCCAACGGGCCCTTCCTGCAGTTCCACCGCAACCCCCGCCTCGGCAGAGAGAGTGGCCACCCCGTCGAGTATGTTGCGGCCGACGGAATGGTGACCAAAATAGATGCGGTGCGCGGCGACGGTGGCGAGGTCACGCCGGGTCTGTTCATCGTGCACGCCGGCGCGCATGACGTCTCCTGTGTTCGTGCCGTCCCCGGCATTGGCTGCATCGCCGCCAACGACGAGGCCGCCAACGACGAGGCCGACGACGACGAGGGCGACGAAGCCTGCCGCCAGCATCGTTCGCTGTCGCATCAGTGCAGGATTTCTGGCACGGGGTACAGGAGCTGGGCGGGCAGGTGCAGGTAGCGGGTCGTGCGAC
>CAJBHN010000627.1 GCA_903952805.1 uncultured Myxococcales bacterium
AGCGCGCCATCGATGGCCGCGAATGGGGACGTCGACACCGAAACACGTGAAGACAAGGGAGTTTGCAGGGCCTCATCGGAGCTGACGCTGCCGGCAAAGGCATCAAAGACCTGACTCGACCAACTCATGGCGCCAGCACTGGTTCCCCCGATGGCGGCGCCGCGGGCAACAGCGTCACGCAGGCCGTCGTGCAAGGCAGTGGGCCACTGCACGAGATAGTCGGATTGGTCGCCACCCGCGAGCCACACGGCATCGGCACGGCGCAGACGGCATAACACCGCGTCGTCAGCGCCCGCGGCGGGGTCATCGATGCGAATGGTTCCGACACTGCGGGGCGGCACGGTGACCAGCGCCGACAGGTCGTCGGCGAAATAGCTCGTGTAGCTCGACGTCGAACCGCTGGCGCGCAGCACGAGCACGTCGCCACCACGGGCACCGTCGATGAAGCGAGCAGAGCCGCGGTCGACTTCAGCGCCACCGCCCATGAGGACGACGACACCGTCCCCCTGATCGCCGGCGATCACAGGTCCGGTCTCCTCCAGGGTCAGGCCGGGCCCGGCGGCGGGGCATGGGCCGGTGTCAGCCTCGACCGGTACTTCCTCGTCGTCACGACCTGCGCCTGGTTGCTTCGTCTGCGGCGGCGCGCAGCCAACCGTCGTCGCCGCCATCACCGACGCCGCGACGCACACCGGCAGAAGCGACGAGCACATCCTCAACCCCGCTCAGCGGGAGTCTTGGCGACAATGGCGAGGGCGTGGATGGGACCCGTCATCTCTTCGGCGAGGGCGGCGTAGACCATGCGGTGGCGGGCCAGGGGGGCTTTGCCAGCGAACACGTCGGCGACGACGACGACGTTGACGTGGGCGCCAGAGGCACCGTGTCCGGCGTGGCTGGCGCTGTCGTCTTCGACTTCGACCACGGTGGCACCGAGGGCGGCTTTCAGCTTGGTGGCAATGGTGGCACCGAGGGGACTCATCATGGTCATGGCTTGGGGGCCTGGGGAGCGGGGGTGGCGGCGACGGACGGGAGGGGAACCGGCGGGGTCTTTTCTGACGAGCGGGGCTTGGGGCGGACGGCCTGATACCGCGGGTCTTTGCTGGCCTTGCCAACGGCCCGAAACAGTTCGGGCACCGCCTGCGCATTGGCCATATTGACGACGAAGGTGGGTATTGAGCCACCGGGGCTCGTGTAGACGTAATAGGTGACCCTGGTACGTGCGCCCGCGTCGGCGTCTTCCAGCATCCAATAGCCTTCGTTGACGGGGACGCGGGCGACGCCGTCGATGGGCTTTGGTCCGAGTTTGTTCGCTTCGGTCCAGCGGTTCTTCCAGATGACCTTGCCCTGGGCGTCCTCGCGGGACTCGTCGAAGATCTTGATGGTGTAGTCGCGGTCGTCCACGACGGGGGTGGCGAGCCGCTGGTACGAGACGACGTAGCCATCGTGGGTCGAGATGACGGTGGACGCCTTGGTGTAGGGCATGAAGTCTTTGTAATGGACCACGTCATCGATGACGTTTTTCACGACCCAGGCGGGCGCGTCGATGACGCCGACGCCACGCACCTCCTTGACGTCGGAACCCTCCTTGCTGCGCGCCGATACGATCAGCTTGCGACCGTCAATATCGACGCTGGCGGCTTCCTCCCAGGTGCCCTCGGCGGCCAGAGCAAGCGGCGAAGCAGAAAGAACGGCGACCAAGGTAAGGCAGCGCAGCATAAGTGTGAGCATACAGGGGATGAAACGCGCCGTCAGGCTTGCTGATTCATTCCCTGTCGTTCACGACGGCGAAGGCAGTGACGATGGCGACACCCGCGGCAGCATGACCTCGTCGGGGACCGGCCGCAGGTTGTAGGTCGAGGCCATCGCCCGGCCGTAGGCGCCCGTGGTGCCCACCAGTAGCACGTCGCCCTCAACCGTGACCGGCAGGCGGCGGGCGTAACCCAGGACGTCGCCGCTTTCGCACACCGGGCCCACGACGGTGGCGGTGACCGAGGCGTCGTCGTCGAGGCGACTGAGATTCACGATTTCGTGATACGCGCCATAGAGCGCCGGTCGGATCAGCGCGTTCATGCCGCCGTCGACGCCGACATAGCGGCTCTCGCCCTTCTCCTTCAGCTGGGTCACCGTCAGCAGCAACACGCCAGCGCGGGCGACAACGAAGCGACCGGGCTCCAACCACAAAGCGAGCCCCGGGTGGCTGCGCTTGAGCAGCTGCAAACTCTCGTCGACGGCGCGCAGGTCGAGCCCGGCCTGACCGGGTTTCTCGGGGACGCCGAGGCCGCCGCCGACGTCAATGGTGCATACCTGCGGAAACAGTTCGCGCACGGCCACCAAGACGGCGCCGACCTCAGCCCAGGACGAGGCGTCGAGGATCCCCGACCCCGAATGGGCGTGCAAGCCAACGACGGTGGCGGACGCGGCGGCGACCAGGTCACGTGCCAGCACAAGTTCGCTGCGGGGGATCCCGAACTTGCTGAGTTGGCCGCCGGTATTGACGTATTTGTGATGACCCGCGCCATGGCCGGGATCGATGCGCAGGAAGATCTCGCGGCCAGCAAAGATCTCCGGATGGTGTTGGAGCGGATGCAAGTTGTCGACGGTGACGGTCACACCGCGGGCGAAGGCGTCGGCGTATTCAT
>CAJBHN010000628.1 GCA_903952805.1 uncultured Myxococcales bacterium
AACCACATGCTCCACCGCTTGTGCGGGCCCCCGTCAATTCCTTTGAGTTTTAATCTTGCGACCGTACTCCCCAGGCGGAGTGCTTAACGTGTTAACTTCGACACCACAGGGGTCAATACCCGTGACGTCTAGCACTCATCGTTTACAGCGTGGACTACCAGGGTATCTAATCCTGTTTGCTACCCACGCTTTCGCGTCTCAGCGTCAGTTGTTGTCCAGGTGGCCGCCTTCGCCACAGGTGTTCCTCCCGATATCTACGAATTTCACCTCTACACCGGGAATTCCGCCACCCCCTCCAACACTCAAGCATCGCAGTATCACATGCACTTCCTCGGTTGAGCCGAGGGCTTTCACATATGACTCACGACGCCGCCTACACGCGCTTTACGCCCAGTAATTCCGAACAACGCTTGCACCCTCTGTATTACCGCGGCTGCTGGCACAGAGTTAGCCGGTGCTTCCTTTGGAGGTACCGTCAGAAGTGGCCGTTACACCACTCTATTCGTCCCTCCCGACAGAGCTTTACAACCCGAAGGCCTTCATCACTCACGCGGCATTGCTGGATCAGGCTTTCGCCCATTGTCCAATATTCCCCACTGCTGCCTCCCGTAGGAGTCTGGGCCGTGTCTCAGTCCCAGTGTGGCTGATCATCCTCTCAGACCAGCTACCCGTCGTTGCCTTGGTGAGCCATTACCTCACCAACTAGCTGATGGGACCCAGGCTGATCAAAAGGCGCGAGTTGCCCCGCTTTCTTCTCCATCGGCGAACCTCAAGAGAACGTATGTGGTATTAGCCAACCTTTCGGTCGGTTATCCCTCACCTTATGGTACATTACCTAAGTATTACTCACCCGTGCGCCACTCCTGTATTGCTACAGGCGTTCGACTTGCATGTGTTAAGCATGCCGCCAGCGTTCGTTCTGAGCCAGGATCAAACTCTCCAATTAAATTGGTTGGTCCAAAGACCGTGTTTGTCCTGCTATCGGTGACTGGCTAAAGTCACCTTTCGCAAGCTTTTCAGAGCTTCGGTAAGCACAAGTGCTTCCAAATACTCCGACGGAGCTTATCCGTCGTCTTCCTTCAATATCTGGTTTTCAGAGAACCAAACAGCAGAGACATAAGTCTCTGCTTGACCGTTTTGACTCACCGCGTTGGGTGGGCCGTTGGGTGAGGCGGATTCTAAGGATTCTCAGACAAATGTCAAGCGTTGCGCTGCTGTCAGCCTGAAACCCCATTCCAACGCCACTTTTCGACCGAGAAGTGATCGCTCCGGTGATCAGATGGGTGATCGCTCCTCGGTTTTTCCGGGCCCCGCGCGATCGGTCGCCGGAGTGGGTCCAGCTCGATTGGCGCGGAGCAAGGGCCATCCGCCAGAGAGGGTCTTTGCGTTACATGCAGAAGGTGCCGGAACAGCGAAAGGCTTGCTTCGAACGTCCTTGTCCGGCTTGTCTGCGAATTCGTGCGATTGGCATTTTTCCGACGATCTGGTCGTCGGCCACGCCATCGGCGCCTTCTTTGTTCGAAACAACGGCCAGCGTGCCCTGCTGGTCGGCGAAGATGGGCGCGATGAACAGGCGACCGGCGGCCTCGACCGTGGCATGAAACACACCGCCACACTGCGCCGCCCGGGTTTCGTGCAGCGACACGACAGCCCCCCTTCGGGCCGTCATGAGGCGTGACGTGTCGGGTGCCCATGCTGCGCCCGAGTTCCGACAGCGAGGCACCGTCGGCATCGGCCCCGAGCCGCTGCAGGTCCTCAGCCTGTGCGGGTATGGGCGCCGCGTCGTCTTTGGTGAAAATGCGATGCCTTCTTGACGGGTGAGCGGCGCGAACGTGGCCGCCGCCGCCGCGGCCATCTCCACCACTTTCGCCGCAACCATGTCCATGGGCGGCCCGGCGTTCTCCCTCCAGTCCTCCTTCGTCGTCGCTGCCCGGCGGTCTTCGACAACTTTTGCGCAGGTGAGGCGCGAGAGATCGGCCCGGCGCGCCATCGTCGGTCTGGCGTCCGGGCGTTCAACGACTCAATCGTCAACATCACCGTGCGCGAACCTTCGCGCGTTGCGGGAGGTCACGACGATTTCCTGGATGGAATGTCGATGGACGACCCGGCGGTGACCACCGATGAGATTCGTCTCCGCAGGCGACATGACGGTCGTCTCCTGAGCGTGAACCCTGCTCAAATGTTCTGGCTCCTGAACAGGCCGTGCCTCAGGCCTTGAGCAAGCGCGACCAGAGCGGACGACTCACACGCAGCGTCAGAAACATCAGCGCCGGCATGTGTTTCTTCTTCTTCATCAGAAACGTGAACTGCCCCTCGAGAAAGCGAGGGCTGAAAAAGGCGGTGGCGACCGCCTCCGACTCGCGGGCGTTCACGGCCTTCAATTCGTCTCTGGCGCTGCCGCCGCGAAAGCTGCGCGTCTTGCCGGCGGCGACCCATTGGTCGGCGAGGCGTTGGGCTTCGGTCATCAGTTGGTCGTCGGCGACGACGTCGGTGATGAGGCCGGCGGCGAGGGCCTCGGCGGCGGTGGGCGTCCAGCCCTCCTGGCCCAGCATGCGCTGGGCGTTGGCTTCGCCCATCAAGCGCGCGAGGTGCACGCTCGAGCAGCCCTCGGGAGGCACGCCGAGGCGATGAAACGGCGTCGAGAACGTTGCCGAGGTGGCGGCGATGATGCCGTCGCACAACGTCGCCGAGGTGACCGTGGCGCCGATGGCCGGCCCGTTCACCGCGACGAGCAGGGGCTTGTCGAAGTCGAGGAACATGTCGAACAGGGCCTGATTGTGGCGGATGATTTCCTGCCGCAGCGTCTCGGGGTGGCCCAGCTGCAGGGTGCCGCCGAGGTTGACGCCCGCGCTGTAGAAGCGGCCCGTGCCGGTGAGCACGACGACGGCGGTGTCGGGGTCGGCCGCCGCGCGCTGCAGGGCAATCTTGAGCGCCGCCATCATCTCGTTGGTCCAGCCGTTGAGCCGCCGCGGATCGTTCATCGTCAGCGTGGTGACGCGGTTGCTGGTCGAGACAAGCACAAGGGTGGCGGCGGCGGCGGCAGACATGCGGTGCGTTAGCCATGGTCGTCGTCGTCGGCAACACCGTTGTCACGCCAGGCAGGCGACGACACCGCGACCCGTCAGGGCACCAGCGACGTCGAAGCACCCCAGCTGCCGACGTCGACGTTGGCGGCAAATGCGGTGCACTCATCGCCACCGCAGGTCTCGCGGCCGGTCACGATGGCGTGGACAGTGCCATGGCTGCCGTCGACGTCGAAGGCGGCCTCGACGGCCAGGGTGATGCTCTCGATGTCGGCGGGGTCGATGGCGCCGAGCTCGTTGAGGTCGACGTTGACGTCGTAGCTGCCCTGTAGCTCGAAAGGGTCGAGGCTGGCGGCCATGGCCACCGCGTCGGCGCTGCTGCTGCGCAACACGACGTCGACATCCTCGTTGAAGGCGCCGTCGTCGGTGACGAGGGTGGCGCGGGCGTCGACTTCCAGGCGGTCCTGGCATTCAATCGCGATGGCGGGGGTGACGCCGTCGTCGGGGGAGACGGCCTCGCTGTCGACGAAGCGGGCTCCAGACACGTCGTGCAGCGTGACGGTCAGCGGCGTTTGGCCGCCACGGTGGTAGGTCAGGATGTCCTGAAATGGCGAAGGGGTCACCGCCAGGTCCACCAGCGCGTTGGCCGAAAAGCCGAGGGAGGTGGCGTCGTCCAGACCGATGACCGAGGCTGACTCCTCGCAGAAGGGAAGATCGTTTCCCTCGGCGCGCGGGCAGCCCACGACGGTGGTGGTCGCGGCGATGACGGCCGTGGCGGCGAAGACGGCTTGAAAGACACGCATCGGGTATCAGTACGCCCGCCAGGCACGCGGTAAAATCACTGTGATTTCGGATCTTTGCCGCTGACGCCGACCGGGGGTCAGCGGGCGATGGCCGCGAGGTCTTCCCAGGTGCTGCTGCCGCTGCGGGCAAAGCAGAGGTGCTCGCGCGCCAACGACGCCGCCCGTTCGGGGTCCTGGGAGCGGGTGCCGCGGGCCTTTTGCAGGCCCTGGTCGGCGAGGGTTTGCAGGCGCTGCAGCTCGGCCTGCAGGCGCGCGTCGCCGGGCAGCACCCGTGCTGCCTTGAAGAGGTCGCGGGCGGCGCCACAGCCATCGCCGGCGTCGAGCTTTTCGGTCCCCGTCAGGTAGAGGGCGTCGGCGTAGGGCTTTTGCACGGTCAGAAATGTCGGCGAGGTCGCGCTCGCGCCCAGCGAGCCCAGCAGGCGAAAGGCTTCGTCGAGGGGGCCCTTGGCGACGGCGCCATCGAAGCGGGCGAGGGCGGCCTTGCCGTCGGCGAGGCTGCGCGCGAAGCGGTCGACGTCGGCGGCGTAGCCCGCGTACCCCGCGCCTTCGGCGAGGCGGCGGGCGTCTTCGAGGCGGCCGTCGGCGAAGGCCTGGCGAGCCGGGAGCAGCGCCGGGTTGCGCGGCGCCAGGCCCTTGCTGTCCTTCACCCGCGCCAGCAGCGCCAGGCCGCCGGCGTCACCGGGAAAGCGCTTGAGGTGGTCCTCGACGCGGGCGAGAGCGTCGTCGATGCGCCCTTGATCAAGCAGACCCTCGACGAGGCGCAGGGACCGGATCAAGGCCCGGCTCGCCAGCGAACTCCTGAGCCGATCACGGTCCTTGGAAAAGACGCTGGTGTCGGCGATGCGCGTCAGGGCCTGCAGGGCCTCGTCGTCGCGGTCCTCGTCACCCAGGCGAAGGGCCAGCTGCAACGCATCGCGCGAGCCCTTCTCGGTGCTCACCACGCGGTCGAGGCTGTGGGCTTCGGCGTTGTTGACGTCGAGACCCAACACCGTTTGCACGCGGGCGTGGGCGGCGTCGACGTCGCCTTCGTTGAGGTACTTCTTGGCCTCGCCCAGCAGCACCGAGACCTGATGGCGGATTTGGGCCGGGGCCACGTCGGAGAAGGCCTCGCGGTACCCGAGGGTCACAGCGCCAACAGCGAGCAGCAGCGACGCCGAGGCGCCAATGACCCACCAGGCTCGACGACGCACGGACTGACGACGGACCTGCAGCGCCTCAGCCTCGGCACGGGCGGCAGCCTCACGGGCCGCTTTGACGTTGGGGCTGGTGCGCTCGGCGGAGCGTTCCACGACGCTCTCGGCGATTTCCACGACGACGGGACTCGCCGCAGCGGCCTCGGGTGCAAGCTCGGGAGGCTTGTCGACGGGGAGCGCTTCGCTTTTCAAGAAGCGCAACTCGGTCTTGCCGACGGCGATGACGTCGCCGTGGACGAGGTCGACGCGGCCGTCGATGGCCTCGCCATTGCGCAGGGTGCCCGACCTGGAACCGAGGTCGGTGACGCTGAAGGTGCCGGCGTCTTTGTCCCAGCTCAGCTCGGCATGACGCAGGCTGACGGTGGGGTCATCCAAACGCAGATCGGCGCCGTGGGCACGACCAAGCAGGCTGGGCGTCAACGCGATGGGCAGCACCGTGCCGACCTTGAGGCTGCCGGCGTCCCTGACGACGACCACCAGGCTGCCGCCCCGTCGAGCACGCCGGGGCGCCTTGTACTCCCGCACCTCGGTGGCCTCGGGGCGCTGCAGGGCCTGGGTGTCACGACCGGGTGCCGGTGGTCGACGCTTGAGCTCACGGGCAAAACTCTTGTCGGCGTCGGCAGGCTCTTCGTCGACGAGGTGCCCGCGGACCGCCGCCCCACGAGCGGCGCCAGCGGCCGCCGGAGCGGCCGACGACGACGACGACGACGGGGACGACAGCCTCCGGGGTGGCTGACCAGCCCCCGGTGTCGACGTCGATCGCTCGTTGCGGCCCTCGCCCCTCGTATCGCGCAGCAGCACTGCCGAGACCTCCGCCAGGCCCTCAGCGCTGCCGTCGGCCGACAGCAGGGGCATGCCCCCCGCGCGACTCTCGTCGTGATCTTCGACGTAGTTGTCGTGGGGCACGACGGGAGCCGACCCCGGGGCGGTGCCGGGGCCTGCGTCGTCATCCTCGTGGTCGCTGTCGCCGCCTCGCTGCCGGCGACGGTCAGCGGCGCGCCGGCCCTGCGTCATGGGGTCACGCTAGCATGGTCTGGCACATCGCCAGGTGCCGCAAACTGCTGGCGCTCGGCCACCACGAGGCCCATCCCCACCACCACGGCGGCGGCGCCGATGCCAACGCCAGCCAACCAGGGCAGCTCGTCGTCGAAGATCCGGGTCTGGTCGGCCTGGGCGACCACCGCGGTGTTGATGCCACAGACCGACACCGTCAGCAGGCCTGCGGTGGCCATGGCGCCGCCCAGGTAGGCCAGGGCCCCCACGTCCCGCACGGGTGCGATGTCAACGGCCGCGGTCGGTGCCGGTGCCGGCGACGACGGGGCCACCCGGATGGCATCGTCGACGAGCGCCGTGTGGCGCAGGCGATTGCCCGAGCGGTCAAGGAGCTCGGCGGTGACGCCAGCGACGGCAAAGCCGCTGAAGCGATGGACCACGACCAGCTGGCCCGACGACGACGGCGCCTCCACCGGCGCCGACACGATCTCACGGCCATCGGCGTCGAGCAGCCGCACCACTGTCCCCAGGGCGAGGTCGTCGTGGACGGCGACCTCGATGACGACCGCGCCCTCGCCATCGCCGCCATCTGCGCCAGCGAGGACGACGGCGGTGGCGACCAGGCGCAGGGCGGTATTCGGGGCGTCGCCCTCGGGGCGCACCCGGGTCCACAGCGCATCGTCGAAGGGCAAGATGAGGTCGGGCTGCACCCGCGCAGCGACGGCGTAGGAGCGCTCAGCGCGGTCGACGTCGCCAGCGATGGCGTGACACCGCCCCCGCACCAACCAGGCGTGGGCTGTGCCTCGCTCGTCGAGCCCGCCGCTCTTCAAGGCGTCCTTGGCCAGCTCAATGCATTTGCCGTGGAGCCCGGCCCGCATGGCCGCCTCGGCCTCCAGCAGCAATGACGACGACGACGACGCCACCGACGACGACGTTGCCGCCAGCGTCGGCGCCGCCAACCACAGCGACGCCGCCATCACGCCAAAGCTCAGGTGCATGGGCTCACTTGCACTTGAGAGTCACATCGAAGCGGTCTTCGGCCTTGTCGCGGTCGAAGGGCACCGTGGTCTGCATCGGCTCACAGTTTTTGGCCGTGATGAGGACCTGGGGATACGGGTCGTCGGGAGCGCGCTCCAGCACGACGGGAGTCATGCCGTAGTCGACCTCGCCAACCCTGACCGACGCCCCCTCGGGAGTGCTGACGATGCGCAGGCGCACCAGGGCCGGCTTGAGGCGCAGCTTGACGCTGGTCTCCTTGGCACCCGGGACCCGCACATCAGGCGTGATGGCCTCCTTGTAGTCGACCTTCTGCACCTTGACTTCGTGCACCGAGTCGCCGTCGAGCTCGAAGGTGGCGGGCGTGACGCGCTCGGTGGGCTTGCCGTCGATGATGATGCTCGCTCCCGATGGCTCCGACGTCACGACCAGCTTGCCGGGAATGCGCTTGAGGGTGGCGGTGAGGGCAAACAGGGGCTGCCCTTCGGTCACCACCGGCATCGTCACGGGCAGGTACCCATCGGCCTCGACAAAGACCGTGTGGGGACCCTTCTTCACGCCCTCGATGGTGGCGTTGGGCGTGGCGGCGACGGCCGGCAAGGCGTCGAAGCGCACCGTGGCGTCCCTGGGCCCCTGCACGGTGACCACGACGGCCGTCACCGGCTGCAGCACCGTCATCCACAGGCCGACGCCGAGGCCGCCAAGGGCAACCACGCCGGCGACCGACGCCGCCATCAGCTTGATCGACCTCGACGACAACCGCGGCTTCGCCGGACCGACGGGCATCGGCGCGCTGGGCTCGGCTTGCTGCAGGCCGGTGGCGGTGCTGCCGGTATGCTCGGGCCGCACCCGCATCGCTGACGCCGTCGCCGGCTGCATGGCCGCCATCGACGGCATCGCCGACGCCGCCGGCATCGCCAACAGATCGGTGGTGGAGGAAAAAGCCGAGTCGTCGTCGAGAGCCAGTGGCGGTGACGCCGGCCCCTGGGCCAACAGCTTGTTGCCC
Organism: uncultured Myxococcales bacterium; assembly: GCA_903952805.1. Lineage (GTDB taxonomy): Bacteria > Myxococcota > UBA727 > UBA727 > VGSZ01 > VGSZ01. The sequence goes on from CAJBHN010000628.1 coordinate 8,015, forward strand.
TGGTAGTCGAGGGGATTGATGTCCCGGTAGCTTTCGAGCCTGGACTTCTCTTTTTCCCAGTCGACCGTGAAGTTCTCGCGCAGGAAGGCGGCGAGGTCGCGAGCCTGCGGAGGGCGGCCACGCTGGAGCATGAACTGCTGCAGGTCGACGCTCATGTCGGCGCAGGTCTGGTAGCGCTGATCCCGATCCTTGGTGAGCGCCTTGTAGATGATGCGCTCGAGCTCGGCCGGCAGCGTCTGGTTGAGCAGGCTCGGAGGCCGAATCTCGACGTTGCGCACCATCTCCAGCAGCGAAAATTCACTCTCGGCCTGAAAGCCGCGCTGACCGGTGACGAGCTCGTAGAGGCAGACGCCAATGGCAAACAAATCGGAGCGGCCGTCGAGCGGCAGCCCGCGAATTTGCTCGGGGGCCATGTAGGCGAACTTGCCCTTCAACGTGCCGGGCCTCGTCTTGCCGGCCTTCTCGGTGGCCTTGGCGATGCCGAAGTCGATGACTTTGACGTCGCCTTCCCAGCTCAGCAGCACGTTTTGCGGCGAGATGTCGCGATGCACGATGGCGTGGTCGTGGGCGTACTGCAGGCCATCACACATCTTGGACACGATGTAGGCCGACAACTCGACGGGCATGATCTGCGCCCGGGCCTTTGACCACGACCACACACTCTTGAGGTCTCGCCCCGAGACGTATTCCATCGAGATGTAGAAGACGTCGCCGACCTTGCTGAACTCCGACACCTGCCCGATGTTGGCGTGGTTCATCGTGCTGGTGATGTTCGCCTCGTCGGTGAACATCGTGATGAAGTCTTCGTCTTCAGAGACGTGGGGCAGGATCTTCTTGATCGCGAGGATCTTCTGGAAGTTCCCCTCGCCAGTCAGCTTGGCGCGCCACACCTCGGCCATGCCGCCGGCTGCAACCTTGTCGAGCAACAAATACCGGCCAAACATCTGCGGGTTCATCGCGTCAAACCCTAGCAGGCGCTGTCGTCGGCGAAGCGATGCGTCTCATCCCGCTTGCCCACAGGGTGCGCTGATGTCGCACCCTGCCCCGCCCTCCCCCGCCTCGCTGCCGCCAGCAGCGCCGGCACCGGCGACGAGGCCATGGTTGAAGTCGACCACGACGTCGAGGCTCAACACGGTCGCCTCCGACTCCAACTGCCAGCCGGTGACCACCCGCGCCGCGCAGCGGGATGCCAGCGTGGGCGGCATCTCGGTCGCCGCCACCTCGGGCAAGGCGCTGGCGGTCAGGGTGCCCCTGGGCAGCGCCGTGATGGACAACGAGGCCCGCTGCTGCCCCAACAGGCCGCAGGCCCGCAGTTCGTCGGCTCGTCCACGCAGAAAACCCAGGGTTTCCTGCTGGCGAATCTGGGCGGCGACGGTCGGCGTGGGGGCGCGCGGCTGCAGCTCCCGCCACACCGACAACACGCGAGCCTGAAAGTCTGGCGCCACCGGCGAACCCTGGCTGCGCACCATGCCGGCGTCGTCGATCACCAGGGTGGTGAAGGTGCCGATCCCCAGGGGCTGGACCACGTGGCTGCCCTCGTCAAAGGCGAGGTTTTTGTCGACGCCATAGGTGGCGGCCCAGGCCGGGTCGGCGGAGCCGTAGGCGACGTTGTAGACGCGGACACCGTCAAAGCCGCCGCGGGCCTCCAGCAGCTTCATCGCCTCAAAAGCCGCCATGCAGTCGGCGCAGCCCTGCAACCAGACATTGACGATGGCGGTGCCCGACAGGGTCACGGTGGTGCCTGCCGGACCTGGCAGGGTCAGCGGCCATGTGATGTGCGCCGTTGTTGGCGCTGTCGACGGCGTTGGCGCCGGCGGCAGCAGCCGCACCGTCACGCGCATGTCGGCGGTCTCTCGCTGCCACAGCAGCTCGGCGCCCGCGTGCAACGCCGCGCCGACCCCGACGGCGGCAGCGATCAACGCCACCAGACGGAAGCCCCGGAAATTCTGCAGCCGTGGCCCCTCGTAGAGGGCAACGGGTTCGTTGCGGCGGCCTTGCATCGTGGGCTGCTCATGCTCGGTCATGGTCGGACCTCCGGGTGGCGCTCACGACGACGCGGTGGGCGTCGAGGAGGTGGCGTGGTCATGCGGGTGGTCATGCGGGTGGTCATGCGGGTGGTCGCTGGCGGCGTCGGCACTGGCGCCGGTCTGCAGGTAGGTGACGAGGTCGTGTTGGGCACTGGCCTCGCCGTGGTGCAGGGCCAGGCGCTTGACGTTTTTGATGTGCCCCAGCCAGGCCCGCAGCTCGCCGCGGTCGGCGTGGGCCGACAGCCCCCGCAGGGTCTCGATGCGGGCGCGAATGGGGACCTCTTGACCGTCGAGCCACACCGGGCGCCCCTCCTGGGCCAGCTCCTGGATGCGACGGCCCGGCGTGCCGACCGCCTGATGGCCCACAAAGAGCAGGGTGTTTCGGGGGTCGGGGAGGCCGTCGACGAGGTGGCGCACAATGCGGCCCCCGGTGATCATGCCCGAGCCGGCGATGATGATCATGGGCCCCGGCGCATCCATCAGCCGCCACGAGTCTCGACCCTTGTTCACCGAGAACAGATTCTCGAAGTCGAGGGGGTCGTCGCCACGATTCAGCTTGTCGATGCTCTCGCGATCGTAGAGGCGGGTGAACTTCTGGTAGGTCTCGGTCACCAACAGCCCCATCGGCGTGTCGATGGCCACCGGAATGCGCGGCAGGCGCTTG
>CAJBHN010000629.1 GCA_903952805.1 uncultured Myxococcales bacterium
GGCGCTGGCTTTCAGTCTTTGTCGGTGTTTTCGTTGCTGGGCGCCATGCCCGCGGTGGTCATCGCTGGCATCGCCCTCATCGCCGTACCGGCATTGGCCACGGCGTGGGCGCTGTCGGCGGGAGCGTCAGCCAAGCCCGGCTTTGCCATCGACGAGCACTGGGCATCGCCGACGGTCAGCGAGCGCCTCGAAGACCCCAGCCACGCGCGCACCGTCGGCTTGGTCCCCGTGCGGATGTCGTTGTCGGTGCGGTTGCCATCCCTGTGATGCGCTGGTCAGAGGCCATCGGCCGATCGCGGTCGGCGCCGCCGGTGATCAGGTGACGCCATGAGCGCCCGCACCGTGGTGGTGAACGCTGACGACGACGGCGCTCGAGTCGACAAGGTCGTGTCCCGGGCCCTCGGCCTGGGCACCGCCGCGGTGCGGCGCTTGTGCGACGGCGGCCAGGTGAGGGGCCCCGCGGGGCGTCTGGCTGCGGGCGACCGCGTCAAGACCGGCATGGCCGTCACCATCGCCGACGTGGGCTGGCTGACGCCCGTCGAGGCTCCCCTGGACGTGCTCGCCACCTGGGCCAACGTCGTGGTCGTCGACAAACCCGTCGGACTGCCGTGCCATCCCCTGGTGCCGGGCGAGGGCGACAGCGTCGTGCACCAGCTAATGGGGAGATTTCCGGAAATTGCCACGGCCGCCGCCGACCCGCGGGAGGGAGGCCTGCTGCATCGCCTCGACACGGGCACCTCGGGCTGTCTGGCGGTCGCCCGCAATCGGTCGACGTGGGAGGCGCTGCGGGCCGGCCTGGAGGGCGCGACCAAGACCTACCTGGCCCTCGTGGTCGGCACGGTCGCGCCTTCGTTGGTCATCGACGACGGCATCGGCCACGACCGCGGCGACAGGCGCCGCATGGTGCTGGACCCCGATGGCGCCCCCTGCCGCACCACCGTGCGTTGTCTGGGGCAGGGGCGACTCGACACCGCCAATGGCCCGGTGCCCATCAGCCTGGTGCGCCTGGGGCTCTCAGGAGGCCGTCGTCACCAATTGCGGGTGCACATGCAGAGCCGCGGCCATCCGCTGCTGGGAGACACCCTGTACGGCGGCCCCGCAGTGGACGGCGATGGCTTCTTCTTGCACGCCGTGTCGTTGGGCTTGCCGGGCCATCCTGTCGTGCGCGCCCCCATGCCGCAGCGCTGGCTCACGATGGTGGCGGCAGCACACTGCCCGTTGCACGACGGGGCCGCCTTCGACGACGGCTGACGTGCCTGCTCCGTATGCCGAGAAAGAAAAACGGCACCCGAGGGCGCCGTTGTTCCGACTTTGACCGTGGTGGTGAGAGAGGGAGTCGAACCCTCGACCTCGGGATTATGAGACCCACGCTCTGACCAACTGAGCTACCTCACCAACGAATCACCCTGCGGCGCCGACCAATGTCGGCGCAACACTTAGAGGGGTTCGACACGTCAGGCAAGCCCGATGTTGCGCGGGAGGCTCAGCCTCCCAGTTTGGCCTTGAGTTTGGCCAATTCGTCGTCGATGGCGGAACCGCCGGCGGCGGCAGCGGGGGCAGCCGCGGGCGTCGCCGACGACGCTCCCATCTTGGCTTTGAGGGCGGCGAGGGCGTCTTCGCCGGCCTGGGCCTTGGCGAGCTTTTGCAACTCGAAGTCCACGGCTGGCGACGTGCCCATCAACTCCTGACGGGCCTCGACCTCCGCCTCGCTGTTTTCGATCTTGTTGACCATGCGATCGAAGGTGTCGAAGGCGGTGCTGTCTGACGCGGCGGAGCCGCCGCTGGCCATCGATGCCTGCTTCTTTTTCATGTCGGCGGCATTGAGGCGGGCGATCAGCTCGTCCTTCTTGCCCTTGGCTTCGTCGATCTTGCGCTCAAGGCCGATGATCTGCTCCTTGAGGCCCTCGTTGGCGGCCTTGGACACCGTGACGTTGGCTTCTGATTCGCTGGCCATGGCGTCGACCTTGGCTTTTTCGCTCAGCGCCGTCCGGGCGAGGTCGTCGTTGCCGGCCTTGAGGGCCGCCATCGCCTTGAACTCCCATTCGGGGCCTTCCTTCTTGTACTTCTCGGTCTGCTTCTCGGCCTGCTTCAGCAGCGTCATTGACTCGAGCAGCTTCTGTTTGGCCTTCTTGTGCTCTCCCTCCATGTCGATGATGGTTTGCTCGAGCACCTTGCGCGGGTCCTCCGCGGCGTCGATGGCCGAGTTGACGTTGCTGCGGACGACATCGCTGATGCGCTTGAAGATGGACACGGCACAGGCTCCTTGCAGGGCGACCACGAAAGCTAGGCTGCGGTTCAGCCGACGCCGAACCAGCACGAACGCTCGCAGCCTACCATTGCTGCCGGATGTATGTCCCACGCGGGCGGCTCAGCGTCCCTGTCTGCCTTGTGATTCCCGTGAACGAGCGACCGCCACCCGCCGACGTTGACGACGCCCCCCTCGACCGCTACCGCCGCCCCATGTCGGACAAGCCGCCGGTCGTTCGCATTGCTCCGTCGCCCACCGGCGACCCCCACGTCGGCACCGCGTACATCGCGCTGTTCAACTACGCGTTCGCCAAGCAGCGGGGCGGCACCTTCATTCTGCGCATTGAAGACACCGATCAGGTGCGCTCGACCCGCCAGTCCGAGGACGCCATCCTCGACGCGCTCCGCTGGCTCGGCATCCAGTGGGATCAGGGCCCCGACACAGGCGGCCCCGCCGGCCCCTACCGCCAAAGCGAGCGGCTGCCCATCTACCGCGAGCACGTCCAGACCCTGCTCGACACCGACAAGGCCTATTGGTGCACGTGCACCGCCGAACGCCTCGACGGCGTCCGCAAAGAGCAGATGGCCCGCAAGGAGAACTCCGGCTACGACGGCCACTGCCGCTTCCGGGACCAGGCCACCGTCAAGGCCGAGATGGCCGCCGGCACCCCCGGTGTCGTGCGCCTGCGCGTGCCCCGCGGCAGCGGTGACCCCAAGGCCGGCGCCGACGCCAGCAGCGACGCCGTCGTCGTCGTCATCAACGACCTGCTGCGCAAGCCCGTCGAAATCAACACCCGCGAGGTCGACGACCAGGTGCTGCTGAAGTCCGACGGCTTCCCCACCTACCACCTGGCCAACGTCGTCGACGACCACCTCATGGGCGTCACCCACGTGCTGCGGGGCGAGGAGTGGATTTCCTCGACGCCGAAGCATGTGCTGCTCTACCAGAGCTTCGGCTGGCAACATCCTGAATTTGCTCACCTTCCCCTGCTGCGCAATCAGGACAAGTCGAAGGTGTCCAAGCGCAAGAACCCCGTGAGCCTCAACTGGTTTCGCGAGGCCGGCTACCTGCCCGACGCCATGGTGAACTTCCTCGGCATGATGGCCTTCACCTTCGAGGACGGCCGCGAGATTTTCTCCCTCGACGACTTCGTGCAGCACTTCACCCTCGACCGCATTTCGCTTGGTGGCCCCGTCTTCGACCTGAAGAAGCTTTTGTGGCTCAACGGCCGGTATTTGCGCGAGAAACGCTCTGATCACGAGCTCGTGCAGCACCTGAAGGCCCAGCTGTTCACCGACGACTACCTGCTGCAGGTCGTCAAGGTCTGCAAGGAGCGCTTCGAGAAATCCGAGGATTTCCTGGCCTATGCGCCCTGGTTCTTCACGGGCAGCGTTGATGCGCCCGCCACCGAGCTGCTCATCAAGGGCAAGACCCGCAAGGAGTCCATGGCCCTGTGGGAGGTCTTGGTCGACAAGGTCGACAACGCCTTCGACTGGCGCTTCGACGCCGTCGACGCCCTGCTGAAGAGCTGGTGCGAAGACAGCGGCATGACGCCCAAGGAGGCCTTCATGCCCCTGCGCTGGATTGTCACCGGCAAGAAGGCCACCCCGCCGCTGCCAGAGTCGCTGACGGTCCTTGGCCGGGAGCGGGTCCGCACCCGCATCCGCGCCGGCCTCGAAAGCCTCAAGAAGCTGCCCGATCCCCCGGCCGAGACGGCGACCCCGCCTTCGAAGCCAGAGCCGAAAACATCTGCAACCCCGCAGACTTGAAGGAGAAAACCATGACCACCGAACGTACGCTCAGCATCATCAAGCCCGACGGCGTCAAGAAGAACGTCATCGGCAAGATCATCGACACCTTTGAGTCCAACCACTTGACGGTCATCGCCGCCAAGCTCGTGCAGCTGACGCAGAACGAAGCCGAAGGCTTCTACGCCGTCCACAAGGCCCGCCCCTTCTTCGGCGAGCTCGTGCAGTTCATGGTCTCGGGCCCCGTGCTGCTGATGGTCCTCGAAGGTCCCGACGCCATCGCCAAGAACCGTGAGCTCATGGGCGCCACCAACCCGGCCAACGCCGCCGAAGGCACCATCCGCAAGCGCTTCTCCGCCTCCATCGGCGAAAACACGGTCCACGGTTCGGACGCCCCCGAGACGGCCAAGACCGAGATCGCCTGGTTCTTCGCCGAAAACGAGCTCTTCACCCGCTGAAGCGCCGTCGGGGTCCACAGCAAGTGCCCTCGAAACGACAAGAGGACCGGTGATCCGGTCCTCTTGTCGTTTGGCTGGGCCTGGCGACCTGAACGCCGCGCCTCGCGGTGCGGTCAGTGGTCGCCGAGGAGATGCTTGTGGCGCAGCGACCAGGCGTTGTCGCGGGCGGCGAAGGCGCACAAGTCCAATGCCCGTACGTTGCCCTGCACCCGCGCGGTGGCGCGTTGCGGGGGGTCTTTGATGAGGCTCGGCAGAGAGCCCGCCTGGAGGGCCGCGATGGCGGAGCCCGTGGCCACCAGCGCAAAACGGTCGCACGCCCGCGCCATGGTTTGCAGGGTGCCAGCGATGTCAACCGGAGCTGCTCCGGCAAAGATCTGGGTGGCGAGGGCTGTGACGGCCCGGCGTTGCTCCTCTGTCAGTCCGGCTGTGAGGCTTTGGCTGCGCGCGTCGCTGGGACCGATGCCAAGCAGACCGGCCTTGAGGAGCTCCACGAGATCGCCTTCGCTGCCGGGGGAAACCAGTTCCGACACCATGGCGCCCATGCGCACCACGGCCACGCCGCGGGCGATGGTGGCGTAGAGAGCGGCGTCGTTGACCAGCACGTCCCGGGGCACCACCACAATGGGAACGGCTGCCGCGCACACCGCCGGGCGGTCGACGTCGGCCATAAGCACCTGCACGGCGCGACCGGGCAGCAGAGCGTCGATGCGCTCCAGCATGCCGGCAGAGCGCGGCGACGCCTGGACCAGCGGTTTGCCCCCCGCAGGCGCAGGCTGGCTGCCCACAACCGCTTCGAGATGCATGCCCAGCAGCGTCAACAGCCGATGAAGGGGACCGCCCCAGCCGGTCGGGGCAAGCTTCGTGGAGATGGTCTCTCGATCCAGGGGCACGATGCCGCTGGTCATTCGCTCATCGGGCCAGCGGCCAGCCATGTGCTCCAGGGGCGCCCCCGTACCCGACAGGATGGCCTGCACGCCGCGCATGGCCTGGGCCCGTTCCGTCTGGCCCTGGCTGTCGGCCAAGTCCGCGGCCAGGGCAAAGACCCGGGCGTCGGCAGGGGTGCGCCGCAGCAATTGCAGGATGCCGGTGACGGCGTGGGTCGCGAGGCGGGGTATGCGTGCATAGAGCGTCGTCAGTTCGAGACGAACCTCGACGTCTTCGGCGTCGGCCTGGTGGGCCTGGTACAGCAGGGCCGCTGCGCGGTCGTCATCATGCAGGGCGTCACGCGCGACACGGCCGGCTTCGAGGGCCACGTCACGGACTTCACGCGGCGTGGTGGCCGCCTGCAAGCGTGATTCGGCCAAATCGACCTGGATGCTGTGGCGGCCCAGGGTTCGGGCGGCCTCCATCGCCAGCCGAGTGGATTCGGCGTCGAGGGGGTGCACCTCCCTGGCGTCGAGGGCGAGCTGCAGGGCTTGGGTGTGGTCGCCGACGTCCATGTTGGCCCGCAGCTGAATCACCAGGGCGCTGCTGCTGCCGGGGGCCACGGGCATGGCCTCGGTTTGGGTCTGTTCGGGGACGACGCTGGTGACGGGCTCGGTCTCGATGGTGGCGCCCACGCGGGCCAGCACATCAGCCTGGCCCGAGTCCTGGGCGGCGGCGAGGGCGGCTGCTTTGTGGCTGGGTTCACCCGACTCTCCATAGAGGTCGAGCCAGGCATCGACGGTGTCTTTGGTGCGATCGGTCTTTTGCAGCAGCGCGACGCGTTGCTCGAGGGCCTCCAGGCGTGGTGCACCCGATCGCAGCGCGGCCAGCCGCCGCCAGGCTTCGGCGGCGTCGACGAAGCGGCCGGCGGCCTCTCTGACTCGGGCGACGATTTCGAGAACCGTTCGGTTGGTGGGGTTGAGATCGGCGGCGCGTTCGGCAGCGGCAAGAGCGTCCCCGGGCTTGCCCCGGCGCAGTCGGAGCTGGGCCAGGTCGACCAACACCGACGACAAGCGAACCGGATCCTCGCCGGGTCTGATGGCGTTGCCCAACGACTCCAACGCCCATTCGGCGCCATCATCGTCTTGGGCATCCAGGGCCACTTTGGCCAGCAATTCGAGGGCGGCCACGTGCTTGGCGTCTACGCGCAGCACCTGGCGCAAACGTTCGCGGACATCCGCATGGCCCAGCGCCCAGGCACACCGGGCGCGGCGCAAGTAGAGGTCAGTGACGGCACGCACCGCGTGATCGTCGCCCGGCGCGGCCAGCCACTGCTCGGGGGCAATCCGGTCCAGGAGATCAAGAGCCCGTTCGTCGTCGCGAGAAGCCCAGGCGATGTCGGCGAGGCGGATGAGGGCCGTCGGCTGGGCCGGATCGAGCGTCAAGGCCTCTTCGAACAGCAGGCGAGCGGTGCTCTCCTGCCCGAGTTCGTCGAGGGCAAAGGTCCCTGTGTCGGTCAGCCGGGAGGCGCGCTGCCCGACGTCGCTGGACGCGCGCGCGTGGGCGGTCAGAAAGGGCAGCAGGTCCCGCTGCTTGCGGCGTCTCGTGTAGGCGTCCTTGAGGACCGCGAGGGCGTCGTCGTCGTCGGGGGCAAGCGCGAGCACCTGTGCGGCGGCCGCAGTGGCGGCTCCGTCGTCGCCCAGCCTCTGCTGCAGACGCAAGTCCTTGCGCCACAGGGAGAGCTGTCGTGCCGGGTCGAGGGTGGCCTTGCGGGCCTCGTCGATGAGGGTGAGGGCCGCCGCCGTGCCATCGGCCATGTCGATGAGGCGGTCCCACGCGCGGGTCGAGGTCTCTGGGTCGTCGGTCGCGAGGCGCAGGGCGGCCTGGGCTGCCATGCGATCGCCAGCGACGACGAGGGCGTCCCCCCGCATCAGATGCAGCCTGCCCGGCAGCACGACGGGACCGTCCTTGCCTCCCTGCTTTTCAATGCGGTCCATGATGGCTGAGACGCCGTCGACGCGGCCGGCGGTGACCATCAACGTGGCCTTGAAAATCAGGCAGTCGACGTGATCGGGGTCACAGGCCAGGGCCCGCTCAATGCTGGCCTCGGCCGCGACGACGTCTCCCAGGTGCTCGGCGTCGATGACAGCGATGTCGCGCAACCACCCGGCCTGACGCCGCGGATCGCTGTTGACGTCGACCGCGCGCAGCAAGGCCATGCGCAGACTGCCCCAAATGTCGGTGCGGTTGGCGTCGTCACGCAGCATCTGCAGGGCGCGGGGGTGGTCGGGCACGAGGGCCAGCACCTGGCCCAGGGCCTTCTTGGTGCCGGGCTCGTCGGCCAGCTGGGTGTGGCGAATGCTGGCGCGGTCCATCCACACGTGGGCTTCGCGGCGAGGGTCGGTGATGTGTTCCAGCTCGCGGCCGAGCAACTCATCGACCGCCGCCCATCGCCCTTTGGACCGATTCCATGCTTCTGCGACCGACAAAATGTTGAGGTCGACGTCGCCGGCCTGCGCGGCCATCTCAGCGAGCGGACCAGCGCGGTCGAGGTCGCCCAGGGCGCCCAACAGCGAGGCCGCCTCGCGAGCTGGTGGACCAAAGCCCGCTGCCGGCAAGCCGGGAATGCGGGCGGCGCTCTCGAAGGCCAGGGCGGCGTCGAGCACGCGGCGGTCGTTCAAATACCACTCAGCCAGGGCCAGGCGGGCCCCAAGGTCGATGGGGTCGGCCACGGCCTGGGCCTCCAACAGGGCGTAGGCGCCCATGGGGTCGTCGATCTCGCGCAGCAGGCGGGCCCGCTCAAGCACCAGCACCCGGCGGGTGTCGACGTCGTCGGTTTGGGACAGGCGCAGGTCGAGGACCCGGGCGAGCACCTCGCCGAGTGCTCGCTGGCGGGCGAGGGTCTCGGCGTCGTCGAGAGCGTCGACGTCGCCATCGGCGGCGGCCTCGCTCAGGGCGGCGACGGCAAGGGCGATGGCGTCGGCGGAACCCTCGCGTTGCAGCAGGGCCGAGGCGCGGCGGCGCCATTGGTTGCGTCGGAGCGCAGGCATGCGGTCGCGCTCGAAGTCGACGACGGCCAGCAGGGACAGGCCGGCATCACGAGGCTGGTTGAGCAAAGCCTCGAAAATCAGGGCCTTGGCTTCGTGCAGGTCCGCTGACGGGGCGTCGGCGAGGCGGTCGTCGAGGACGATGATCGCGGCTTCCGGCTGCAGCATCCGGTGGGCCAGCAGATTGGCTCGACGCACGATCAGCGCCGTTTTGGCATCTTCGTCGTCGGTGGCGACAGCCTGGGCCGCCAGGGCGCGTTCGAGTGCGGCGACGTTGCTGCCGGCCTCGGCCAGCGTCGTCACGATCGCCGCAGTCTCTTTCGAGGGCACCAGAGCGAAGGCGGCCCGGGCCGACCGCTCGGCGGCGACCGCGTCGGTGGACTGCATCAATTGCGCATGGCGCACGAGGACGGCGGCCCTCGCGTCCCGGGTACTGTGCAGCCGTGCCAGGCGCAGCAGGCTCTCGGCGAGCAGGTCGGTGCGACCCAAACCCATGGCGAGGGCAGCGATCCGCTCTTCGACGTCGGTGCGGGGGCCGGCCAGCTGCGACAGCCGCAGGCGACCCAGGGTCGTGAGGTCGTCGTCGTCGCTGGTGGGGCTTCGCATCGCCGCGAGGATGCTGGCGTCGCTGGCGGCGACGGCGGTGATGCAGGACGGATCGATGGCCCGAGCGACGTCGTCGTGGCCGACGATGCGGGCGATGATGGCGGCCTGGGCCCTCGCCGACGCCGAGGGGTGGCGGCCGAGTCCCTTGACGAGGGCGGTGAGGTCGACGGCGTCGCCGACGGCCAGGTGGTCGAGGGCGGCGACCAGGGGGGGGCGCACGCGACTGGCGACCGCGTCGACGGCGAGCCGCTGACGGGCAGTCGTGGCACCGCGGGCCGTGGCGACGTCAAAGGCGGCCACGATGCCTGGGCGCCTGGCGTCGACGACGCTGGCCAACTGCGCGGCGATGGCAGCAGCGCGGGCGTGGTCGTTGGCCAGGCCTGGATCCACCGCCAGCCGCACCTCAAGCGGGGCCTCGGCCATCGGTACGCCTGCCCGAACCAACAAGCGCGCCGACGCGAGTTCGTCGACGGCGGCGACCTCGGCGGCGAGGGCCTGCCACGCGTGCTGGCGTGCCGCCCTCCCTCCCTGGCGGGCGCGTTGGAGCAGCGTGAGCGCGGGCGGCGGCAAGGGAGGCTGTTCGACGTCCCTGCTGTCGGCCAGGGCGGCAACGCGCTCGAAGCCTGCTGGGGCGTGGGGGGCAAACGAGCGAACCGCGCAGCGCAGCGCATGCCACGCGCCGAAGTAGCCCTGGGCGGCGCTGCCGTCGAGGCTGTGATGGGCCAGGATGGCGAGGCCGCGGGCGTCGCGCCGGCGGAGGCGTTGGGCGGCGATGCTGATGGCGGTGTCGCCGCCGGCAGCATCAGCGAGGCCCAAAGCGAGGGTGACGAAGGAGTCGTCGGCGGCAATCCTGCCAAGGTGGGCTGCGAGCCGGGCGCCATCGTCCATGGCGCCGTCGCGGGCGGCCAGGGTGACGATGGTCCTGGCGTGCGTGAGCACGGTGTCGTCGAGGTCCTGGGCCGTGAGACTGCCCAGGGCCCGGGCGGCGGCCGCAAACGCACCCGCCTCCACCAATAGTTCACTGGCGCGGATCAGCGTCTGGCGACGGGGAGCGCCGTCGACGACGGCGGCCAACAGCACGTCGGCGGCATCACGGTTCTTGCCGGTCAACACGAGGGCCCCGGCGAGAACGTCGCTGATGCGCCAGGGCCGGCTTGGCAGTGGCGTCAGCACGTCGACGACGCGGGCCGCGTCACCGCTGCGGACCAGGCCAGCCAGCCCGGCCGCCAGGCGCGCGAGCACGTCGTCTTCGCCGGCGAGGGCGGCGATGACACCCCGCAACACGCCCGGGCGCGTGAAGTGCCGTTCAAGCGCGATGATGCTGTCGTCGGCAGCAAGGTCGCGCACATTGGCCACCACCAGAGCGACCCAGCCAGCCTCGCTGTCGGTGGCGCGCGCCAGCAGCAGTCGGGCTTCGCGCCGCAGGGCAGCGTCATCGAGACCCTCAGACAACCGGACCGCCCCGGCCAGCGCCTGCAGGCGCACGCTTGGTGCAACGTCGGCGTCCATGGCGCCCATCAAGGCGTGGGCAAGGTCGGCGCGCAGCGAGGGCGCCGCTCCGTCGGCGCAGTCCAGCAGCAGACCCAGGCGCGTGGCGTTCAAACCCCGACCACACAAGCCGAGGGAGCGGCGGGCGGCGGCGTCGATGTCTCCCCGGCGACGCGATGCGTCAATCAGGCGTGCCGCAACGCCGTCGTCGGCGGCGCCGTGGTCGACCAGTCTCTCCAGGGCCTCGTCCTCGGCGGCGGCATCGCCGGTCAGGCGGGCCAGGTCGGCCAGCAGCCAGAAGGCCGCTGGCGTGGTCAGCGTCATCGCCAGCGACCGGGCTTCAACGATGCGACCCATCAACCCCAGCATGGCGGCGCGGGCCAGGACGTCGGTGTCGGTGGGATCGCGCTCGTTGGGGGCGTTGATGGCCTCGAGGGCTTCGAGGGCCTCCATCGTCAAGCCTTCCGCCGTCGCGGTCCGCCAGGCCTCCTGCAGCAGGTCGGCGGCGGCCAGCTCGTCACCGATGGTCCGGGCGGCGTCGCGCAGGGCGACAAATGCCCCCAGGGGGTCCTTGCGCCGCAGACGCAGGGCGGCGCGTTCTGTGACGGCGGCCACCCGCTGCGGAACCCCGTGCAACGGGGATTCGGCGGCACCCAGGATGGCGTCGACGACGTCGGTCAGGCGGGCGGCTTCTGCGGTGTTGCGGGCTTCGGCGCGCAGCAGGTCGCCATCGGCTCCGGCGGGCGCGCTGCGGGCGAGCGCCAGCAACTCGGCGCCAAGGCGGAACCGGTCGCCGGTGCGCAGGAAAACCTCGATGGCGCGACGACGCAGGCGGACAGCGTCCTCGACGTCGGCCACCGCGGCCGCGGCGCTGGCGAAGGCGGCGGCGTCGTCGGCGCCGAGGGCTGCGGCGGCGTCGGCACGGGCGACGAGTTCCCGGGGGGTCGCCGGGCGGTGCTGGAACAGCAGGTCAAGGGCCTCGGCCTGCATGAGCCGATGGCCGTCGGCCAGGGCGGCGCTGGCGATGGCGGCCAGGTCCGCAGCGGGGGATGGCAGGTGCGACGCCAGACGGAGTCGCATGGGCAGCCGAGACGCGCGAGCCGGACCGTGCAGCGACAGGCCAGCGCAGCGCGTTGCGGTCTGAGCCGCTAAATCGGTGTTTCCAGATGCGTTGAAGCGATCAAGCCAGCCTGCGGCCCGCGAGTCCCCGTGTCGCACCAGGGCGGTGACGATGTCACTGGCCGGGCGAGCGGCGTTGCGGGCGACGGCAACCCGGTCCAGCTCGCTGACGACATGCGCACGGGTCGCTGCGCCGATGGCCATGGGCACGCCCAGGGCGTTGGCCGCGATGCCCAGGGCAACAGCGTCGCCCAGGCGGGCGGCACGACGGAAGGCGGCGATCTCGCGCCCGCGCCCACCGAGTCGGTCGATGTCGACGGCTGTGGCAGCGGTGCCGCGGGTGCGAACCCGCCGCAAAAAGCCGGGCAGGGCGAAGCGCGCAGCGAGGGTGGGCGCAGCCGAGGTGAGGATGCTGTCGTTGGCGAACAAGGCGTCGGTCAGGGCGAGGGCCGCGGTACTGCCCCAGGTCGGCAGTTCGCTGGCCAGACGCGCCAGCAAGCGCTGCGTCGCCTCCGGTGACCGGGTCGCCAGGGCAGCGGCGAGCTGAAGCACTTCGTCGTGACGACGGGCCACAACGTCTGCCTGCCATGCGGCGGCGCACACGGTCTGCACCACAGTGTCGGCGCTGTGGTCGTCGACCAGCGCGAGCGTGGCGAGGGCTTCGACGCGGAGACCGGGGGTGTGGGCGACGACGGCATCAGGGGGAAGGGCCAAGATGGCCCGGGCGTCAGACAGCCGATGGCTGGCGAGCAGCTCAGCGTGCAGAAACGCGACGGCGCTGGGTCCACCACGGACGTCGCCATCAATGGCTGCATGAAGCTGGGCCAGCAGGCTTCGCAGGGTGTCGTCGTCGTCGCCCACCAGGCGGACGGCGGCGAGGGCGGCAACCGCCTCATGGGCGCGCCCGAGCTTCAGCAGCAATTCAGCACGGCGGCGGACCAGTTGGCGGGCCTCCAGGTGCGACGGCGCCGGCCCCAACACGTCGGCGCGACGTCCAATGGCTTGCTGCAGGGCGTCGACGTCACCCAAGCCGTCAAGGCATTCAAAAAGCTCGCCCCAGGCCTCACGGTCGGTGTTGTCCTCGTCGACCAGGTGGCCAAGGTATGTGGCCGCGCTCCGGTGGGCCTCTTCGGTGTCCACGCCTTCGCGCAGCACCGAGACCAGTTGCAGGCGCAGGCGGCGACGCTCGGCAGCGTCCGGGCTGGCTGCGACGGCGTCGTCGAGGACAACGGCGACCTGGTCCCAGCGTTCGAGGTCGCGCAGCAGTGCCAGGGCCTGGTCGCGGCGTTCGGGCCAGCGAGCGAGGCTGGGGCGCGCAGCGGCAAGGCGAGCCAGCAAGCTTGCCGAACCGCCGGCGATGGCGAGCGCGGTGGCATCGTCGACGAGGGATTGGGTTTCCTGGCTGGTGGAGTTGTCGGTATGACGAGCCGCCAGGCCAAAGAGTCGGTCCGCGGCCTCGGCGGGTTGTCCGGCCCGGGCCAGGCGGCGAGCGGCGGCGCGCTGCAGGGCTTCGCTGTCGGCGTCATGGTCGGCCACCTGCAACAGCAGGGCGTCGTCGATGGAGGCGTCGTCGAGGCCACCGCCGGCAATCAGGGCGTCTCTGAGCAGGGCGCGTCCGGGCACCCCTGCAAGGACGAGGGCCACGCTGCGGGGGGCGGCGGCCACCGCCAACGACAGCAGATCGTCGACGACGACCGCGGCGATGGCTTCACCGCGAGCTGCCGCACCGTCGACGGCGGCGAGGACGTCTTCAATGGCAACGCGAGCGGCATCGGCATCGGCGTCGACATCAAGGGCCCCCAGGCGCAGGTCGGCGCGCTTCAGGCGGGCAGAGACCGTGACGTCGTCGCCGGCGTCGACCATCTCGTCGAGGAGGGCCAGGGTCTGGCTGCCAAGGGACGACGGAGCCGCCGTCGCCAACTCGGCCAGCGACATCTCCAGCAGACGAGCGCGCACGACGGGGCTGCTCTGATGCTGGCGGGCGCGGTCGAGCCAAGCGATGGCGGCGAGGCGGTCGCCTTCGCGGGCCAGGGCGTCCTCGGCGCACGCGACGGCCCGGGCTGCCTGGGTGGCTGCGTCGTCGTGGGCGTTCGCCAGCAGCGCCTCCATGGCCTGGCGGGCGGTGACCCGGTCGTCAAGCAGCACGGCGAGGCGTTCGATGTTGGTCCAGGCGCTGTGTTGGCGCACGGGGTCGGCGTCGGCGTCGACGGCGGCGACGTCGTCGTCGGCCACCAACGCTCGCTGCCAACTGGTCAGGGCTCGTCGCAGATCGCCCATGGCTTCGGCGGCGTGGGCGAGGCGCCGGGCGTTGGTTGACACATCGATGTGTCGGGACACGAGTGAGGCGATGGCCGCGCAGGCGATGGCTGGCTGGTCCAACTCTTCGGCCAGGCGGGCCCGGCGCACCTCGCCGTCGTCAGAC
>CAJBHN010000630.1 GCA_903952805.1 uncultured Myxococcales bacterium
CGAAGGCGAAGGCGAAGGCGAAGGCGAAGGCGAAGGCGAAGGCGAAGGCGAAGGCGAAACCTGCGATCCCGTCAATGGTCTTGCCGACGAGTTCGAATCCAACGACAGCTGCTTTGCCTGCTTCGACCTCGGCACCGACCCATCGCGCGCCGTCATCGCCACCTGGGATATCGCTCTGGACGTAGATTATTTCTGCTTCACGGCGGTGGACGACGTGGCCCAGACCAACGAGCGCATCGTCGTCGACCTCGACGTGCCCACCGGCATGGACCTGGACGTCTCCGTCTACCGTTCACCCGCCGACTGTGACGCCAATGTCACAGTGGCGAGCGGTGAGGCCGGGACCGGCATCGACGAGCATGTCGTCGCGCTTGAAACACATGCCAACGATTCCGGGGTCTGGGTTGTCCGCGTCGACGGCTTCGCGGGTCCCTCCTGTTTTGATCCCTACACCCTCACTGTGCGCGGTTTGCGCCCGGAGTGACCACGATGCCCAACGTTTCCAATCGCCGTCCCACCGAGACCTCGACGTCGACGCGTTCAACACAAGCGACCCATGCGACCCATACGACCCATGCGACGACAACGTCGGCTGTGTCGAGCACGACGAGGCCGCCGAAGGAAGACCTGGCGGCGCGCATCAAGAAGTGGGGCGTCACCTCCGTGGCGATCGTGGGGCTCGTCATCCCGGCCTTCATTGGCGTGCAGATCATGAATGCGCCCCGCTCACCAGCCAACCTGCTGACGCCACCCGCCATCACCCAGCCGGTGACGGTGACGCCGCCCCCGATGCAGGACGTGTTTGTGCCGCCGACGCCGCACCAGCCGACGCCCCCCGCCGTCGTGGCCCCACCAGCCCTGACCATCACCGCGCCACCCGCCGTCGTGGCCCCGCCGGCCCCGACCATCACCGCGCCACCCGCCGTTGTGACGCCACCGGCCCCGACCATCACCGCGCCCGTGGTGCCGGCGCCTGACACGGACCACGTCGTCGTGCAGCCCCCAGCTGAGGAGGTGCAGTCCTTCGCCGGCGACGTCCAACATGCCTTTGTCGACGGGGCCCTGACGGGCGTCGAGGCCAAGACCCTCGGGCGCAGCATCCAGCAGCTTGGCACCAAAGCGACGACGCAGGACTGGCAGCTGCTCGCGAGCGTCTACCACGATGGTCGTACCACCGACGACGCCCGCGCCATTTTCGACACGTTCTTCGTACGTGCTGGCGTGCCGGTGGGTGCCGGCGCCGAGCACGTGGCCTCGGTGGTCGAGAAGGCGGCAGCCCGAGATGCCCTGGGGCCCGCGCTGCGTGGTCGCCTGCAGACCTCCCAGCTCATGCGCCTTGACGTGAGGCCCAGCGCCGAGCTGCCTCGCGGGGCGACCGTCTGGGTGGCGCCTGGTGCACGACCGCAAGCCTTCGTCGAGATCCCGGGGCAAGGATCGTTTGGTCCGTTGCTCACGGCAGTACGCGGGGGCCAGTCGTGAAGCGCACCCACGCGCTCCTCATCGCCGTCCTCGGTGCCGCGTCGTGCGGCGAGCCCGACGATGTACCG
>CAJBHN010000631.1 GCA_903952805.1 uncultured Myxococcales bacterium
ACGTCGACGTCGTCGACGACCGCGCTGGGCAGCACCCGGGTCTTCGTAGCCCCCGGCGTGGTGCCGCCGCTGCGCTTGCGGGCCACGCCGGTGGTGGCTGCGCCGGGCGACACCGTCGTCATCGACTTCGTGCGGGGTCCCGATTTCAGCGGTGCGCTGCCCAAGCAGCTGACGCTGTCGTCGACGCACCACGGCGAGACCGTCGACGTTGATCAAGACAAGCGTCGCGCCAGCTTCACGCTGCCAAACGACCAGGACGGCTGGTACGAGGCCCGCGTCGACGGCGCCATCGCCCGCGTATTTGTGCCCCGGCGCAGCCAGCTCAGCGTGCAGGTCAGCCCCGACAAGCCCGTCTATCGCCCCGGCGAGACGGCGACGTTGGGCGTGCGCACGACCACCAACGGTGGCGTCAGCGGCGCCGACGACGTGGGCATCGCCGCCGCCGTCAGCCTGTTTGGCGTCGACGAAACCCTGGGGCAGTTGGCGCCGCTGCTGGGACCCTCGGCGATGGATCGGCTGGTGCCGACGGTGACGATGCAGCAGCCGGCCTTTGGCGTCCTCGACGCCATGGCGTTGTCGTTGGGGAGGGTGCGGGGGGCCAACGCTGCCGCCGCCACGGTGTTATTTGTCGCGAGCGTGCCGACTCCCGAGGCCCTCGATGTGCGGGTGTCGTCGCAGGGGCAGTCGAGCTTCGACCCGCTGCTGCCGTTGGCGGACCGCTTTTACGGCGTGCTTGACGCGCTCTTTGTCGAGGTTCGTCACTTCGAGGGCACCGCGCCCGCGGCCGACAAGCTGACGCCGGCAACCATGCTGGCATTGTGGAGCAAGGCCCTGCAGCGGGCGAAGGACCAGGGCGTCATCACCACCGACGCGTTTGGCCGGCCCTTGCTGCTGCAGGCCTTGCCCGACGAGCTGGTGGCGATGGCCGACCCCCGGCTGCTGGTCCGTGACGGCACGCGCCTCACCGAAGACGTCGAAGCCTGGGTGCCGTTTGTCCGCAACAACGGGGGCGCCCGATGAGCGCCACCCCCTTCGTTTCCTTCCGCCGCCGGGGAGCATCCTTGACCACCTCACCACATATGTCGTCGCTGCACCCACTGGTCGTCGTCGTTGGCCTGGTTGCTGTCCTTGGCGCGGGAGGCTGCAGCAAGGAGGCGCCGACGCAGCAGGCGATGGCCAAGGACGCTGCTGTCGACGGGGAAGAGCGTTCGTTTCGCGGCGGGGGCGGCGCCCCTGCACCTGCCATGCGGGCCAAGAAGGCCGAGATGGCCATGGACGAAGCGATGCCGGCCGGGCTGGCCGCGATGGCGGCGCCGGCGGCGCCGTCGGAGATGGCCAGCGCAGCTCTCAGCGTGGAGGGCGGTGCTGCCCCCGCGGCGGCGGCGGCGCCGACGAGGGCCTGGTTTCCAGAGACCTTCTTGTTTGCGCCCCGGGTGCTCACTGACGCCGACGGCAACGCCACAATCCAGGCCCGGGTGCCCGACCGGCTGACGACGTGGCGGGTGCTTGCGCTGGCCCACTCCCGCCAGGGGGCCCAGGCCGGCGCGGTGACGACGTTTCCGAGCCAACTGCCCGTCAGCGTCGACATCGTGACGCCGCCGTTTCTGGTCGCTGGCGACCGCATCGCGTTGCCGGTGCAGCTCGCCAACCTGACCGACACCGCCCAAAGGCGGACCCTGAATGTGCGGGCCACCGGCGCCCGCCTCGAGGGAGGCAGCAGCACCCAGAGCATTCCCGCCCAGGGTACGACGTCGACGACGCTGTGGTTGCAGACCAGCGCTCCTGGCACCGTCGCCATCGAGGCCGGCATCGGCGATGACGCCGTGATCCGGAGCATCGACGTCGTCGCCACCGGCCAACCTCGCCGCGTCGAGCTCAGCGGTACGTTGGCGGCGCCCCGCACCCTGCAGCTGTCGACGACAGATCCCCAGGGCACGCCGATTGCTGGCTCGGGCAAGCTGGCGGTGCGGGTCTTCCCCGGCGCCCTGGCGGTGCTGCGCTCGGAGCAGCTGGCGGCCCCCGGCCGCGCCTCCGTCGACGACGACGGCCATCTGATGGGCTTGAGCGCGCTGTTGCCGTCGCTGTCGGCGCGCCTGGGCACGCCGGTCGACGACAAGGCCCTGCTGCGCCTGCGGCGGCTGGCGGCCCAGCGGCTGGCGCGGCATGCGCTGTCGCCGTCGGTGGCGTCGGCCACGGCCCTGGCGGGTGGCGCCGTGGCCCACGACCCGGATTCGCTGCTGGGACGCACTGGAGAGCACCTGGTGGCGTTTTTGGCCCGGGAGCAGCGCCCCGACGGCACCTGGG
>CAJBHN010000632.1 GCA_903952805.1 uncultured Myxococcales bacterium
CTTCTCGACGGGTTTCAGGCGAGGTATCCGGCAATGGTGTCTGGCCAAGCACCCGCCCTCGCCTTGTCGGTCGTCATCCCCGTCTACAACGAGGAGGCCATCATCGAGGGCGCCCTGCTGCGCTACCTCCACGACCTTGGCGAGCTGGATCGCCCCTTCGAGCTCATCGTGTCCGCCAACGGCTGCCGCGATCAGACCATCCCGATCGTCCGCGAGCTGATGGTGGGCCATCCCGCCCTGCGCCTCATCGCCAGCGACACCCCCGACTATGGCCGCGCCCTGCGGGCGGGCTTGTTGGCAGCCACCGGTGACGTCGTCGTCTGCGATGAGATCGACCTGTGCGACATCGGCTTCGTCAAACGGGCCCTGCGTCGCCTCGACCACGACGAATGTGACGTCGTCGTAGGCAGCAAAGCCATGGTGGGGGCCCGCGATCGCCGTCCCCTGACGCGCCGCCTCGCCACTCGCGTCATCAATGGCCTGTTATGGGCCACGGTTGGCTTCGAGGGTACCGATACCCACGGCCTCAAGGCCCTCAAGCGGGGGGTCATCCTGCCGATCGTCGGCGCCTGCGTCGTCGACAAAGACCTCTTCGCCAGCGAGCTCATCATCCGCGCGGGTCGGGCCGGGCTGCGAATTCAGGAAATCCCCATCGAACTCGAGGAGCAGCGCTCCCCGCCCATCCACCTCATGCGCCGGGTGCCTCGGGTGCTCAAGGACCTCGGCCGGCTGGTGGTGGCGGTCCGCTTTGGCGGTGGGTCGTCGTCGCCGCGGTCGTCCGACCACGCCCGCAAATGACAAGCGCGCCGTGAGGCGCGCTCGTCGACGACCGTCGTGGTCGGTCCCAGCTCAGCCCTGTTGGTCGCGCAGGGCGCCGTAGACCAGATAGACGTAGACCGACTGCAGCGAGCCAACGACAATGCCGACGGCCAGTTGCACCAGCATGCCGACGATGGGGATCAAGCCCAGGATGCCAGTGACAAGGTTGACGGCGAACATGACGGCGCCAAACACCAGGAAGGCCACGAAGACGTCGCCGAGCTTGCCTCGCGTGAGTTCCAGCGAGCGGCGGATGCTGGCGATGGGGCCGACGTCCTCGGTGACGACGACGGGGCCGATGGCGAACAAGCGGAGCGACGCGACAAACCCGGCAATACCGACGGGAAACAGCAGCAAGGCGGCAGCGCCGCCGAGGGCCCAGCTGTCCATCGAAACGGCAGCGATGCCAACCATCGCCGCTGGGACCAGGGCCACACACACGACGGCGCCGACGACCAGCCAGGCGCCCATCATGGGCAGCAGGGCCGACAGCCCGCTCAGGATGGCGCCGACCACCGAGATCCCGCGTGCCTCGCCCCGCAGCCGTTCTTCGACCACGAGGAACGTGCCTGCCTGAGCAGCGATGAAAGACAGGACGATGCTGATGCACAGGCCCACGCCACCGCCGATGGCGAGACCGATGACGGGGCCGCTGTCCTCGAGGTGTTCGATGTCGATGTCGATGCCGCTGGCGACGGCGAGGCTGCCAGCGACAGCGCCCACGACGGCCATCAACACATACGGAATGGCGGTGATGCCTGTCAGGCGCAGAGCATCGGCCTGCCACACGCTCCAGGTGCGGGTGAGCAGTTCGCCCGCATTGAGGCTCAGCCCATAGAGGGGATGTGGGTGGTGCTGGGGCGTGAGGGCCAGGCGCGGTGGTCACCAAGGATGGGCTGAACTGACTGGCTGGGCTCGTTGGATTGCATCGAAGCTCCTTGGGCACGGCGGTACACAACAAAAAGACAGACGGCAGTGTGTGCCGTCTGTCGTCGTGCTGCAACGCTGGCGGGGTGCGGGGCGTCACCGTTGGTGTAGGTTGCTCACCCACACCTGCCGGGCCTCAGCGGGCAACCTTGAACTCGACGCGCCGGTTTTGGGCGCGGCCAGCCTTGGTGCGGTTGCTGGCGATGGGCGTGGTTTCGCCGTAGCCGATGGCCTCGAGGATGGCCGGGTCGACCCTCTCCTTCTCGACCAGCCAGTTGCGCACGCTGTTGGCCCGGTCCTGCGACAGGCGCAGGTTGAGTCCGTCGTCGCCGACGTC
>CAJBHN010000633.1 GCA_903952805.1 uncultured Myxococcales bacterium
CATCCGCTCGTCGACGTCGTCGGCCATCCCACTGGCCGTCTGTTGCTGGCGCGAGCTCCCGCCGACTTCGACGTCGCGGCCTTGATCGAGGCCTGCGCCATCAGCGGCACCGCCGTTGAGCTCAACGCCAATCCCGCTCGCCTCGACTTCGGCGAGCCCTGGCTGCGCCTGGCGAAGGAGCGGGGGGTGCTCGTGTCCATCGCCGCCGACGCCCACGCCGCCGATGAACTGCGCAACCTCGAGCACGGCATTGCCGTCGCCCGCCGCGCTGGCCTTGGCCCCGACGACATCTTGAACACCCGCAGTGCCGCCGAGCTGCTCTCCTGGGTTCAGGCCCGCCGGGCCCGGGCCCTGACGACGACGACGCCGACGCCCGCCGGTGCAACGGAGAGTCCATGAAGCTCGTGGGCCTGACCGGCGGCATCGCCTCGGGAAAATCGACGGTCGCCAAGATGCTGCGCGATGCCGGCATCGAGGTCATCGACGCCGACGTCCTCGCCCGCGACGCCGTCGCCCCGGGCAGCGCCGGCCTCGCCGCCATCCACGAGCGCTTCGGCGACGCGGTGTTGAGCAGCGACGGCAGCTTGAACCGCCCGATCCTGGGAGCCCTGGTCTTCGTCGACGACGGCGCCCGCCGCGACCTCAATGCCATCGTGCATCCCGAGGTCGCCCGCCTCGCCGCTGAGCGCCTGTCGGCCCTGCGGGAGGCTGGCGTCGACGTCGCCGTCTACGAGGTGCCGCTGCTGTTTGAAAACGGCCTCGACACCGTGATGGACGCCACCATCTTGGTGGCGTGCCCCGAGGATGTGCAGCTCACCCGCGTCATGGCCCGCGATGGCCTCAGCGAGGCTGCCGCCCGCGCCCGCGTGGCCGCCCAGATGCCGCTGGCGGAGAAGCGGAGCCGGGCCGGGTTTGTGATCGAAAACGATAGTGATCTCAGGAGCTTGGCTCAGCAAGTGCGGACGGCCTGGCGGGCGGCCACCGGGTTGACGCTGCCATCCCCGGTGATCTGAGGCGTTCGATTTGCTAGGCCCGCGACCCATGGCGACGAAGAAAAAGCCCACCGCTCCAGCTGAAAAGGTCTTTCGCGCCGGTCTGCACCGAGACCCGGTCGCCTACCTCTACTACGTCGACAAACAGTGCAACGTCGTGCGCATGGCCCGCGGTGTCGCCAGGGCCAAGACCGAGGTCGTCGTCGCCACCGGCCTCAAACGCGAAAAGGGCTGGGACTACTTTGTCGACGACGACGGCGACGTCGCCCGCGAACCCGAGTAGGTCCCACGCCGGCTCCACCGACGTGGGAGAGGGGCGCCTCAGAGCCTCGATCAGTACGGCGCCCAGTTGAGGTCGACGCCGGTGCGGTTGTAGGTGACGTTGAAGCCGAAGCTGAACGAGAAGCGGTCCTCGCTGCCAAACAGGGCCCGGGGCGGGTTGTGGAACGGGCCCGCGGCCCGAATCGAGCGCAGGGCCTCGTCGTCGAGGACATCGGCGCCGGACGAATCGCGGACCGCCAGATCGACGATGGCGCCGCCTTGGTCAATGGTGATCTCGACGACGGTGTGTCGGTCTTCGCGGCCGTAAATGTGGCCGTCGGGGTCGACGCGGCCGATGGCCTCGCCCCCCACCCAGGTACGGCGGATGGCGTCGGCTACGCGGTTGAAGAACGTGGCGTGGCGGAAGCTGTGGGCGTTGAGGCTGGTCTCGTCGTCTTCCTCGGCCAGCAGATGGTCGTTTCTGGGCAGGCCGGCCGTTCGCTTGGGACCGCTGCTGCCCTCGGTGAAGGCCCGATGGCCAGATGCGCCCTCGTCGCCGGTGCCTCCCCGACGACTGAAACCCAGCCCGGCGGACCCATCCCCCAGAGGAGCCTGCAGGGGCGCAATGCGGCCCATCGCGATGCGGAGTTCGTCGCTGTTGCCCGTCATGGCCCGCTGCTCCCGCCGAACCTGCAGGTCACCCCGGTGGGGCGTCACCTTGAATCCCTGAATGGGCGCCCGAAACGGCGTGAGCATGGCCAGCGTCTGCTGCCCACCGCCAGCGGTGGCCCTGTCCCACACAACGGCGTCGCCGTCGTCGCCGCTCCCGTCTCCTTTTGGTCCGCCTGCCTGGTTGGTGGCTTTGGCGCGGACAGCGTCGTCGACGGCGGCAGCGCTGTCGTCGACCGTGTCGCTCACGACCGGGTCGGCCACAGTTGGGGCTCGGGTGGCCTGTTCGGTGAGCCCGGTCACCCGGGCCCGGGTTTCGCGGTCGGTGCGCTGGTCTTGCTCGGCGAGGTAGTCGGCGGCATCGGGGCGCTCCACCGTGCGGGCCGGGAGGTTCACCACCTGCCCCCGGGGCAGGGTCTCGGGCGCCATGACGGGAGGCTTGGGCGGCTCGGGCTCCGACGTTGCTTGCTTGATCATCAACTCGACGGGGGCCTGCTGACGGGCATTGATGCCGCTCCAGGACGACTGCGCCCGCCCACGCGCCGACAAGACCGTGCTGGGGAGCAAACTCGAGCCCGGGATGACCAGCAGGTGGATGACGATGGCCACGACGAGACCCACCGCGAGACCGAAGCGGGGCTCGGGTCGTCGCAACAGGAGGTCCAGTACGGACATCTCGGGGCGTGCCATTCCCAGCCAGTGTAACGCCCTGATGGGCGGCCGGCAGGGGACTTGCGCGTCGTCGACGAGTCGACCATGACCCGCACTCCCAATTGCACCTGATCCGGCACGACCGGTCTCTCGAGGAACGACACATGGCGCTGCAGATTCGCTCTGAAATCAAAGACCTGTCGTCGGTGGAGCGTGAGCTGGCCATCGTGGTCCCCGGCGACACCGTCGCCAAGGAACTCGACAGGGCCTACAAAGAGCTTTCCATGAAGGTGAAGCTCAAGGGCTTCCGTCCCGGCAAGGTGCCGCGCTACGTGCTCGAGCAGTACTACAAGAAAGAGACCGAGCAGCAGGTCCTCGAGAAGGTCGTCAACTCCTCCTTCCGCCAGGCCATCAAGAACCACGAGATCTCGCCCGTGAACAACCCCGCGGTGCAGGCTCCTTCGGAGCTCATCGCTGGCATGGACTTCTCCTACTCGGCCAAGGTCGAGGTGAAGCCGGTGATCGATCTGAAGAACTGGGAGGGGCTCGCCCTCGACAAGACGGTCTACACCGTCTCCGACAAGGACATCGACGCCGAGCTCGCCCGCATGCGCGAAGCCCACGCCAAGGTCGCCCCCGTCGTTGGCCGCGACGTCATTCAGCAGGGTGACCTCGTTGAGACCAATTGGTCCGGCACCGTCGACGGTGAGCCCGTCAAGGGTCTGTCCGGCGTCGCCTTTGTCATCGAAGTCGGCGGCAAGACCTTCCCCTACCCCGAGGCCCATCAGGCCCTGGTGGGCAAGACGCTTGGTGAAGACCTCAGCGTCGACGTCAAGCTCCCCGCCGACTTCCGCCTTGAGGCCCTGCGCGACAAGACCGCTGTCTTCAAGATGCGGCCCCTCGCCATCAAGGAAAAGACCCTCCCCGCCCTCGACGACGAGTTCGCCAAGGATGTCAGCGAGAAGGTCGAGACCCTCGAGCAGCTGAAGGGCAACATCTCGGGTGAGCTCGACAAGGCCGCCACGCAGCGCACCAAGAACCAGGTCCGTGACGCCGTCATCACCGCTCTCGTCGACGGCAACCCATTCGAAGTGCCCGCGTCGCTCATCGACCGTCAGTGCGAGCAGGTCGTCGTCGACCGCCTGCAGCGCCTTCCCCAGCAGCAAGCCGAGATGATTTGGCAGATGCAGGGTCAGCGCCTGAAGGAAGAGGCCCGCCCCCAGGCCACCCGCACCGTGCGAATCTCGCTCCTCCTCGAGGAACTCGTCAAGCGCGACGGCATCAAGGTCACCGACGCCGAACTCGAGGAGCACCTCGAGAACATGGCCAGGGAGCTGAACACGCCGCTCAAGACCGTCAAGCAAGTGTTCGCCAAGGACAACCGCCTCGACGAGCTCGAGTTCCAGCTCGCGACCCAAAAGGCCCTCGACAAGGTCATCGCCGCCGCGAAGTTCAACGAGACCAGCAAGAGCCTGTCGGAGTGAAGGCTCCGCGCCCCCTCGCATGAGGGGGCACGACGTGAAGACGTGAAGACGACGGCCATCCCACGGGTGGCCGTTTTCGTCGGTGCGCCCGGCAGGCAGGCGGCGTGGTCTGGATCACCTGTCGGCTGGCGGCGCCAAACACACTAGACTGACGCTGTGAGCCTGTATCGACGCCTCGGCAAACGTGCTCTCGACCTCGCCGTGGCCGTTCCTGCGCTCTGCGTGGCAATGCCGGTGGTGACGGCGGCGGCGGTGGCGGTGCGGGCCACCATGGGGGCTCCGGCCTTTTTCGTGCAGCAGCGGCCGGGGCTTGGCGGTCGGCCGTTTTCCCTCATCAAGCTGCGCACGATGCGTCACGCCATCGATCAGCACGGCCGGCTCCTCGACGACGCCGAGCGGCTGACGCCCCTGGGGCGGGTTTTGCGTGGCGCCTCCGTCGATGAGCTGCCCCAACTGTTGAACGTGGTGGCCGGCGACATGAGCCTGGTGGGCCCCCGGCCGTTGTTGATGCAGTACCTCGGCCGCTACAGCGAGCAGCAGGCTCGCCGTCACGAGGTCAAGCCCGGCATCACCGGCCATGCCCAGGTCAATGGCCGCAACGCCCTCGGCTGGGACGACAAGTTCCGCCTCGACGTCTGGTACGTCGACCACGTCGGCTTCGGCATCGACCTCGCCATCTTGGCCAAGACCGCCCTCAAGGTGGTGCAGCGCTCGGGGATCTCGGCCC
>CAJBHN010000634.1 GCA_903952805.1 uncultured Myxococcales bacterium
CACCTGCCTCCAGGCTTGCCCCCGGTCGGCCGGACCTGAGGCGGGCGAAGGCGAAGGCGAAGGCGAAGGCGAAGGCGAAGGCGAAGGCGAGGGCGAAGGCGAGGGCGAAGGTGAAGGCGAAGGTGAAGGCGAAGGCGAAGGCGAAGGCGAAGGCGAAGGCGAGGGCGAAGGCGAAGGCGAAGGCGTCGTCGTCGTCCCCGGTGCCGACGTTTTCGGCACGCCTCCCCACCAGGTCGAGCAACTCACGTTGGCGAAGGCCACGACCGGCCTCGCCTACGACCTCGACGTGTGGATGCCGCAGACGGCCGGCACCTACCAGGCTGTCGTCTACTTTCCCGGTTTCGGCCTTGCGCCAGCCGAGTCCGCCACGATGCTCGAGCACGCGGCCGGGCATGGTGTCGTCGTCGTCGGCGTCGTGTTGGAGTCGGATGTGTGCATCGGCTTCGGTCCGATTGGGTGCACGGGAGATTACCCGGCCCAGCCGAAGAAGGCGACGACGTCCGATGAGGCAGCGCTCATGCCTGCCATCCTCGCCTACGTCAGAGCCGGGCTTGGTGACGACATCGCCGCTGCGGCCCCCGGGGTCGCGGTCGCCGACGCCGTCCCGGTCATCGCCGCCCACTCCCGTGGCGGCAAGCTCAGCTGGCGGGTGCTGCTGGCCAACGTCCAGGCGGCGCGTGGCCTGGCGCTGATCGACCCGGTCGACGCGCCACCGCCCAGCATCAGCGGCATCACCGATCCCAACGCCGTCACCGGCCCATTGGCGTTCACCGGTCCCGCCGTCATCGTTGGGACCGGCAAAGGCCCCACGGGAAATCCACCCTGTGCCCCCTCTGCCGACGGTCACGCCCGCTTCGCCGACGCCCTCAGCGCCGCCGTCCACGTCGTCGAGGCCGACGCTGGCCACAACGATCTCCTCAATGCCCCGGTCTTTGGTTGCGCCGACGGGCCAAACGCCGCCGTGTTTCGCGTGGTCGCAGGCGGCCTCATCACCGCGACGGTCAGAGAGGCTCTTGGTGAGCGTGGCGCCATCGCCGCCGCTGTCGCCAGCGCTCCCGATGGCGTGACGCTCGCGTCGCCGTGACGCGAGCCAGCTGCCCCGACCCATGTCATCGACGCTGTGGCGTCCATCCACCATCGGCGCCATACTCCGGGCCATGAAGGGGACTGCCCACCGCCTGGACCTGCCCGGTCGCGCTGCACCGCTGGTGACGTCGGCTCCCTTGTCGGCGCCGCTGGCCCACCTGGTGGACATCATCGTGACGGCCGGTGGCCGCCCCATCGCGGTCGGTGGCGCCATTCGCGACAGCTTGCTTGGCCACACGCCCAAGGACGTCGACGTCGAGGTCTACGGCTTGCCGCTGGAGGCTCTGGAGGCCGCGCTGGGGGCCGCAGGCTTTGCGGTCCACGCCGTGGGCCGCTCGTTTGGCGTGCTCAAGGTCGACGTCGTCGTCGCCACCGACGACGGCGATGAACGCGAAGTCATCGACGTCGCGCTGCCACGCATTGAAAGCAAGGTCGGGCGAGGCCACAAAGGCTTCGTCGTCCAAAGCGATCCGTTCATGGCCTTCGACACCGCCGCTGCCCGCCGCGATTTCACCATCAATGCCATCGGTGTCGACCTTCAAACCGGCGAGGTACTTGATCCCTGGGGCGGCGTCGCCGACCTTGAGCGGGGCGTGTTACGCCACGTCTCCGACGCCTTCGACGAAGACCCCTTGCGTGTGCTGCGCGCGGCCCAATTCGCGGCCCGTTTCGCCTTGGTAGTCGACGACGACACCGTCGAGCGCTGTCGTGCCTTGCAGGGAGAACTCAGCACGCTCGCCCCTGAGCGCATCGGCGAGGAACTGAAGAAGCTGCTGTTGAAGGGCGTGTGGCCGTCGATGGGCCTGCAGGTCCTGCGCTCGGTTGGCGTCGTCGAGGCCCTGTTTCCAGAATTGAAGGCGCTGATGGGGTGCCCCCAGGAGCCCGAGTGGCATCCTGAGGGAGACGTGTGGGTCCACACCCTGATGGTCGTCGACGAGGCTGCCCGCCAGGCCCGTGTCGACGGACTGTCGGCGCGCGAGCATCTGCTGACGGTCTTGGCGGCGCTGTGCCACGACTTCGGCAAGCCTGCGACCACGGAACTCAGCGACGGCCGCATCCGCAGCCGCGACCATGAAAGCCAGGGGGAGGGACCGACCCGCACGTTTTGCGCCCGCCTCGGTATCGCCACTGACGACGTCGAAGTGGTCGTGGGCCTGGTGCGCGATCACCTGAAGCCCTTCATGCTGTGGAAGGAGCGCGACACGATCTCCGACGCTGCGATTCGCCGTCTGGCCCTGCGGGTGCCGGTGCCGCTGCTGTGTCGCGTGGCCACGGCCGATCATTTCGGTCGGACCACTCCTGATGCGTTGCGCCGTGACGACCCCGCCGGACCGTGGTTGATGCAGAAAGCCAGAGATCTCGCCGTCGCCGACACCGCTCCCAAACCCATCTTGCAGGGACGCGACTTGCAGGCATGCGGGCTGTCGCCGGGCAAGGCTTTCGGGGTGGTGCTGAAAGACGCCTTCGAGGCCCAACTGGACGGAGCCTTCGCCGACCACGCCGGCGCGCTGACGTGGCTGCGGACGCGCATCGGTGGTGCGACATGACATGGCATGGTCCTATCGTCGTCGTCGTCATCGCCAGCGTCGTCGGCGCCAGCGGCTGTGATGTGCGCGGCAACCTCGCCCAGCTGGCCACCTTTGCCGGCCTTCGCCCCGGGCTGGTTGACCAGTGCTGTACGTGTCTGGCGGCGCGGGGGACGGGCGACTCCAGCGCCAGCTGTACCGAGGCGGTGTTGATCGATGGCCAGCCCACCCTGCCTGGCAACGCTGTGACCGGCAGCGGTGATCGTTCGTTGGACGACACCGACACCGTCGACGACGGCGAGATCCCCTGTTTGTGTCAGGGAGACCGGAGCACCTGCATCGAGGCGCTCACCACCCAAGGCAACATCATTGTTCCCGGCGCCTGTGTTGACCAGGTGGAGCTCGTCGCGCCTTGTGAGACGGCGTGCGCCGGTGTCTTGAGTTTCGCTCCCGTGCAGCCCCCCTGACCGCGACGTTCACGCCTATTCGTCGTATGGAAAACGGCTGAAGGTGACGGCCGGCGTGATGGAGGCCGGCATATCGAGGAACACCTCACCGCCGTCGAGGCCTCGGTAGACAGCCTCCGTGGCGAGCACCTTCTTCACGTAATTTCGGGTCTCTTTGAAGCTGATGCGCTCCACCATCAGCTCGATGGGCAGAGCACCAAATCGCGTTGCCCAGCGCACAGCTGGTTCGGGGCCGGCGTTATAGGCCGCCGCTGCCATCAACATGGAACCGTGCTCGCGTTGCAGCAAACCCAGCAGGTGGGCGCCGACTTCGATGTTGGCGTCGATGTCGGTCAACCGGGCTGGCAGTGAAGGCGACAACGACGTCGCCATCGCCGTTCCTCGCGCCACTGACGGCAGCAACTGCAAGAGCCCCCGTGCGCCGGCCACCGACACCGCCGTCGGATCAAAGCCACTCTCGGTCCTCATGATGGCCATGACGAAGCTCGACTTCGCGCCAGCCCTCGCAGCCGCAGCGTCGACAGCGGCGCGCCACGGCCGTGCATGGGAAACACGCCACGTCGGCGTCGACGACAGCGAGCCGCCCTTGACCTCGGGGCGCGGGGTGAAGGATGCCCCATGCCGCCAGCCGAAGGTGGGGTCGTCCACCTGCTGACACAGGGCCACGTCGGCCAACGTTGGCGAGCGCTGGCCGACAACTCGGGCTCGACAGTGGGCCTTGGCCTCGTCGTCGAACCCGAGGGCATGCAGGAGGCGGGTGGTGCGGGCGTCGGCGTCGTCTGGCCCTGTCAAGACGTCGGTGACGGCGCTGCCCTTGATACGCGGCAATCCCAGGGCCCGCCGTGCCAGCAACCCGTACCAATCGAGGGGGGCTTCGGTGATCAGCGCCTGGCGCTCCCGTCTCGCTTCGGGGCCGCGGTCGAGTTCGTCGAGGGCCCGGGCGTGCCAGAAGCGGTACTTGCGCGACTCCGTCGGTGTCGTTGACAGCGTCGACAGCAGCGCCTCCGCCCTGGCCGCGTCATGATTGACCGTCAGCAGCAACAACGCCGCATACCAGGTCGCCTGCTCCTGCCACGGCGTGCCTTGCATCACGCTGCGCCCGGCGTCGAAGGCGGTGATGGCGCCATTGACGTCGTCGATTTCGACCGCACTGAAGCCAGCGAAGAACGCGGCCTCGGCGCGGTCGGCGGCTGCCACGGTGTCGTCGTCGCGGATGACGGCCCATACCGCGCCGGCCTCGGGAAAGCGTCCCAGCCGGGCCAGGGTGCGCGCCTGGCCACGGGCGACCGGGAGCGCGACCCGGTGGTCAGGCCGCATGAACGACGACGTCAGCGGCAATGCCTCGGTCGTGCGATCGGCCCTCCACAACGCATTGGCCATGGTTTCCAGCAAAGCCTCGCGTCGGCCAGCGTCATCGCGAGTCGACGGCAGAGCCAGGGCGGCAAGCCCTTCGTTGATGGCGCGGTGGGGCCGGGCGACGCCGACCAGTGCCTGGACCCGGGCCGACCGTTCCGCCAACGACAAGGTCGGCAGGACACCATCTTCCATGGCTCGAGCGGAAGGGTGCCCAGAAAAGCGCACCACCAGCGAACGGCATGCTTCGCGTTCACCGAACCCACACAACGCCGCCGTCGCCGTCGGATCGCGGGTGGCTCGACGCCGCCAGAGCGGCAACGCATCCGCCGGTGCCGCCGTCAACAGGCGAAGGCGCTCAAACCACGCGCTCTTGGGACTGATGCGCGCGAGTTCGTCGCGGGCCTCGTTCAGGCGACCGAGTTCGGCCAGCAGTTGCACGCGATGGGGGCGCACGTCGTCGGCCAGCTCGGGCATCCCGGCCACCAGCACGTCCAGGAAGGCGATGGTCGCGGCTTTGTCACCGGACCGGACGGCGGTCTCGGCCGCGACCGCCGCGGCACACGCTCGAGCGCGAGTGCTGGTCGCGGCGGTGACCTGCGCATCGTATCGAGTTCGAAGGACCGCACGGTCGACGTCGTCGGCCGCTCGGATGGCGACGATGTCGGCCCTGCGATCGCAGGCACCGCCATCATCAGCGGCGTTCACACCGACGGACCCCAATGCCAGAGCAAATGTCAGGACCAGCACTAGAGGTCGATGATGCCCTGGCGGATGCCCTCGGTCACGGCTTCCACGCGGTTGGTGACGTCGAGCTTTTGGTAAATGTGCTCCAAATGGGTCCGGATGGTGGCCTTGGACAGGCCCAGCACCCGGGCAGCTTCATTGTTGGAGAGCCCCTTGGCGATGATCTGCAGGCACTCCAACTCGCGTTCGGTCAGTGCCCGGCGGCCCGACGGCGGCGGTGGCGCGCCCGAAGCTCGCTCCTTGGCGGCCTCCTCCTCGCTGGTCAGTGCCCCGGGTGCAGGCTTGCCCTGCTCGGGCATACGAAAGTGGCGGAGCAGAGAGCGCGCCAACGACGGTTGGATGACGCTGCCGCCATGCCTGACCTCCTTGATGCTTTCGACGATCTTTTCGGCCTCGGCACCCTTGAGAATGTAGCCGGCCGCACCGGCCTTGATGGCTTCGACGACCTTGTCTTCCTCATCGAAAATCGTGAAAATCAAGATTTCGACGGCGGGCCAAGTCTTTTTCACCTCGCGGGTCACGTCGATCCCCGACATTTGGGGCAGGCCCAGGTCGCACAGGATGACATTGGGGGGCTCTGGGAGCTTTCCCAACTCGGCCAAGGCTTCCTCGCCCGACAACGCGGTCCCGACAATCTCGATTTCGTTGAACGACTCCAGCAACTTCAGCTGGTTTTTCAGGATCTTGGGTTGGTCTTCGACGACAAACAGACGGATGCGCTCGCTCATGATCCCGCAGCATCGTCGAAAGGGCGTCCTCGCCGCAAGCGATGGGCGCTGCGACTCCAAACGGCAGGTCCAGTGGTGAGGGGCGTCACCCAACACGGTTCACCGCATGCAGGCGCCCTGCCAGGCCAACGCGGCTGGTTGACGCCGGCCGGGAGAAGCGCGAACAATGACGCGTATTCCCGTTCGGGCGCTTCGCCTGGTGAATGTAGTTGGCCCACCGGCCAGTTGGGGACCTGACATGACCGAGCCATCCAGGCCTTCAGCGCAGTTGTCCGCCTTCCGATCGGGGATGGCGCGACTTCGAAGCGTGGTTATTGGCTTGTCGACAGCCGCCGTCGTCTTGGCGTCCGGCTGTAGCGAACAGGTCATCGAGCAGCAAAAGCCCATCGGCGGCTCGTGCTTGGCCTGCCACGACGGCATCACCGACGTTCATCCGTTTTTCGCTCTGGCTTGCGTTGATTGTCACGGCGGCAACGATGCAGTGGCCCTGCCTGCCGTCGTCAATGTCCGCAACCAGGAGCTCTTGAAGGCCAGCCACGTGCTGCCCCTGGACGCCTCCATGTGGTGGCCCAACGGCGTCGATGACGACAACGACGGCGCCGTCGA
>CAJBHN010000635.1 GCA_903952805.1 uncultured Myxococcales bacterium
GGCGTCAACGGTGGCCTGGCTCAACGTCGCTGCGCTGCCCGGTGAGCCGCGCAGCTGGGTGTTGAAGAAGCCGATGGCGGTCGCGTTGATGACGGGAAAGGCCAACGCGGGGGGGATGGCGTCGGGGCCGCAGCCATCGTCGAGGACATTGCTGACGTCGAGGTCGACGGCGACGCTGATGGCTTCGACATCGAGGATGCACAGATCCGAAAATGTGAAATGGCCGCCGCGGGTCAGTGACAGCCACGCCTTGTTGTCCTGCAGGGTGCCGTACAGGGGCAGGGCGTTGGTGCTTTCAGGCAAGGTGTCGTCGAGGGTGGCGGATTGAATCAGAGCGGGGGTGCGCAGGGCGCTCATGGGGGTCTGGGACTGCAGGTCGATGACCTCCTGCGACGTCGGCGCCTGGCCGACGACGGCGTCGACCCGGAAGTCCCGACTGGCCACCAGGAAGGTGGTCAAGGCGCCAAACGAGTGGCCGGTGACGCCGATATGCTCCAGGTCGATGATCGATGAGACGTCTTCGTCGGCCACGTCTTTGATCAGGTCGAGGATGGCGATGACATCGAGGGGGCGCTCGACGATGGCCTCCAGCGTGGAGTCGGCCTGGATGTTGCCCGTGCTCTTCACCTCGCGCAGCAGGTCGACGACGGTGTCGCCGACATGGTCGGGAGCGGCCACGACGTAGCCATGGGAGGCCAGCACGATGGTGTAGAAGTTCGACTGGATCCGAATGCCGCCCTTGCCATGGCTGAACACCACCAGCGGATACAGGTCGCCGTCGGTGCGGGCGGGGGCATCGCGCACCGCGGTGGTGGGCAGGGCGCCGAGGTCTTCGGGCTTCAGGTCGACCTGCAGGTCTTCGGGCAGGGACTCATAGAGGCGGATGGTTTCGCCGGTGGCGCCGCGCGCGGCCTCGGTGGCCGGGTACCAGACCTCCAGGGGCAGGGTGCGCGGCACGCCATCGGTGACACGCAGGTCGTCGACCAGCTGGAACGTCCGCACACCGACGGGGTAGGGCCCAAAGATGGATGCATCCGGCGCGTGGTCGGCGTCGGCGGCGGCAAAGGGCAGGGGTTCACGGGCGTCGGTGGGGTCGGGCACGCAGGCGCTGGTGGCGACGATGGGGCAGGCCATCAGCATGGCCAGGAACGACGCGGGCGAAAACGAAGTGGAGCGCATGCGGCAACAGTAGGGGGCCGGCGTCCATGGTGAAAGCGGGTTCCGGCGGCCCCGCCTTGAGGCCCTGCATCAACGCGGCAGCGTGAGCCCCAGCCGGGCCGCGAGGCCGGTCACGTCGTCATCAAAGGCGCCCGCGGGGTGCAAGCCGAGAAAGACCCGCAAGTCAGCACGGGCGTCGTCGTCGTGGCCCATGCGGGCATGGACCCGGGCCCGGGCCTTGAGCGCATCAGCCGAGGACTGGCCTGCCAGGGGCGACAACACGATGGCATCGGCGTAGCGGGACAGGGCCTGGTCAAGGAGTCCCAATTCCTCGGCGAGCCCACCGGCGCCAAAGGCCAGGGGACGGGCGCCATCGTCGTCGGGGTGGTGGCGAATGAAGGTGGCGCACACCTCCAGCGCGAGGGCCTGGCGTCCAAAGCGGAGCTGCAGCTCGCAACGGACCCGCCGCAGACGAGCAAGGGCCGGTTGGTCGTCTTCGACGTCGCCCACGGCGTCTGCCAGCGCAGCGTCCACGGCTGCGTTGTCCCGCTGCGAGGCCGTGCCGAGGCGGGCAGTGGTGCTGCGCACCTCACGGCCGGCCACCAGGTCGTCGACGTCGCGAGTCAGGTCCGTTGTCAATGCCGCGGCGACGTTCTCCAAGGGCACCGGGTCGGGTGTGTGCCACGCCAGCCCGGCGGCGGGTGGGGCATCCGCGGCACGCGGGGCACCGCCGTGGTGTTGGTGCCGTTGGACGTGTTGGTCGACGCGACGTTGATCGGGGTGGTCGACGGGGTGGTCGACGGTCCGGTCGACGGGCTGGTCGACGGCAACGTCGCTGCGTCGCTCGATGTTCGCTTCGGTGCGCCGATCGATGGTCGGTTCGGCGCGCTGGTTGACCCCAGGCAGCAGACCACGCGATGCGGCGCCGTCACGTCGTTCATCGCCGACGGCGCCGACGACGCTCAGCTCGGCGCGGGCCACCACCAGCGCGGTCCCCGCGAGGGCGGCTCCGGCGACGACGACGGCGACCACGCCCGCCGCCAACGGTGACAGCGTCCGGCGTCGGGCCACGTGGTCGGCGGCGATGGCGTCAAAAATGGCCTGGCGATGGCGCTCGGTTCGCGCCGCCGTCGCCCGCGGCAACGGCACAGTGGCGATGGCCCGCAGCAGCTCGTCGTCGCTGCGGTGGGTGGTGCTCGGGTCGGGCGTCGTCTTGATGGTCATCTTGATGGTCATCGGCGCAAGCGCTCCAGGTCGGCAAAGCCGGGGTGGGTCCGCAGGGCGGCGGCGATCTCCTGCCGCGCGTAGAAGAGCCGCGTTCGCACGGTGGCCTCCGGGACGCCGAGGATCTCGCTGGCCTCGGGCGACGTCAGGCCCTCCAGATCCAGCAACACGAAGGCCGCCCGCTTCTTCGCCGTCAGCGTCTGCAGCACCTCGTCAAGGGCGCGACTGCGGGCTTTGCGGCTGGCCACCTCGTCGGCCGGCAGGGGACGCCCCATGTCGGCGCCACCGACGCCGTCGCCACCCTCGAGCACCGACAACGCCGCCCGCTGCTCGCCCTCACCCGGCTGGTCGACCAGGAACCAGCGCTTCACGCGTCGACGAAGGCTGAAGGTGGTGTGAATGGCGATGCGCGTCAGCCAGGTCGAAAACAGGCTCCGCCCCTCAAAGCGGTGCAGGGAACGCCACGCCTCCAAAAAAGTTTGTTGGACCGCGTCGTCGACGTCGTTGCCGTGGCGCAGCAGCCGGGAGCACATGGCAAAGACGCGGCGGTGGTGCTTGCGAAACAACGCCTCAAAGGCGCGCCGGTCACCCGAGCGGGCGGCGGCGACCAAGTCGGCGTCCTCATCAAGGGGACGCCCGGGTTGTTCGGACAGCACCAGCTGCATGGGAGTGTCTGTGTCGACTGGCGTGTCCATCGTTCATCACCAAGATGCATGGGTTCCCGGTGCGTCCGCCCACCAGCGCGCTTCGCCCTGACGTTGGCCTTTTGGGCGCGGTCTCCTGCTCGAGCATCGTGGCCTCGTCTCGCTTGAGGCTGATGCGGCGAATCTCCTGTGCCTCGTCGCCGAGGACAAGCGACGATGTTCGTGACTGCACAGGACTGTAGGCTCGACACCGACATGGACAACGGCCACGGCCCTGCCGGCGGTGTTCGACGTGTGATCCGTTTGCGCACAGTCAGCGACACGTCCCGACGCCGACACGAGACAGGCTCATTGTCTTGCGGCATCTCTGCTTGGACCAGATCTTGCGTCGACGGTTGACGCCC
This sequence comes from uncultured Myxococcales bacterium, assembly GCA_903952805.1. GTDB lineage: Bacteria > Myxococcota > UBA727 > UBA727 > VGSZ01 > VGSZ01. Next base: position 3,431 of record CAJBHN010000635.1, read on the forward strand.
CGCCATGCTGCGACGCTCCTGTCGGTTTATGTAGGTTCGAGAAGGACACCATGCGACTCCCCACCCTTCGTGTCAGCGCCCTCCTCCTGGCGACCTGCCTCGTCACCGTGGCCGCGCCAGCCCAGGCCGGCGCCGACGACCGCTTCGGGACCCGTGCCTGGTTCACTGGCGTCGATGGCCGTGCCGCGTCCGTTGTCGTCGACGCCCGCCTCGACCTGTACGCCGTGCGCGTGCCTGGCGCCGTCGACCACCACGCCGTGGCTCGCCTGGTGGAAGACCTGTTGCTCAAGGTCGCCGGTGCCGACGTCACGGTCGTGGAGAGTTGGGACCTCGGCGGTCGCGACGCCGTCGCCGTCATGCTGACAGGGGCGCTCACGCCTCCCCAGGCCGCAGCGTTGCAAGCCCTCGTGGAGGACAGCGTCGGCGGCCACCTGTGGCCCGCGGTGGGTCGCGGCCCCCGTGCGGCCAATGGCCACCCGGCCGGCCGGGCCTTCGTCGACGACCGTCTCGTCGTCACCGCCGCCCCCGGTCGGCTGGACGCGGTGCTCACGCTGGTGGCTGACAAGACGGGCGCCACGCTGCTGCACCGCTCGCGCCTGGGTGACACCGCGTTGGTGCAGGTTGGCGCCGCGTCCGGCTTCGACGCCATCACGGCCTCGGTTGTGTTGAAGGGCCTGCCCGGCGTGGTCTCGGCCGAACCCGACCTCGCGCGGGAGCTCAGCCTGAAGGCCACCGCCAACGATCCCCTGTTCAACTCCCAGTGGCACCTCGGCCGCCAGCCCGGCGACACCGTGCCAGGGGTCGGCGAGATCTTCGCCGACGACGCCTGGGACACGACCAGGGGCAACCCCGACGTCGTCGTCGCGGTCTTTGACTCCGGCACCGACTGGGAGCACCCAGACCTCATCGCCAACGTCCGCCAGGACTTGATGTTCGACTCGTCGGCGGGCGACCCCGACCCCAAACCCGAGTGCGAAGCCAGCCAGGATGGCGCCGGCGAATCGCCGCTGTGTTCGACGTCGGCCCGCCCCTTCCGCGAGTCCCACGGCACCAGCGTGTCGGGCACCATCGCCGCCGTCGCCGACAACGAGCTCGGCGTCGCCGGCGTGTGCCCCCGCTGCAGCCTCGCACCGGTGCGCTTGCTGGGCGAGGCCACCAGCAGTGGTTTGACCATCGCCGAGGCCTTCGCCAAGAGCTGCGACCCCGACAACGATGGTACCGGCCGCGGCAGCTGGATCATCAACAACTCGTGGGGCCCGGGCTTCTCGTTGTTCTTCCCGTTGAGCCGCGCCGAGCGCGACGCCTTCGACGTCTGTCGCACCGTTGGCCGCGAGGGCAAGGGCACCGTCATCGTCTTCGCCGCCGGCAACGCGACCTCCGACGTCAGCAGCGACGCCTACGCCAAAAACCCCTACGTCATTTCGGTGGCGGCCAGCACCAACCTCGATGACTGGGCGGCGTACTCGAACTTCGGCGCCGAAGTCGACGTCGCCGCCCCCAGCCTCGGCGGTACCGTCAATGAGGACAACTACGGCATCGTCTGCACCGACGTCCGCGGTGTCGAGGGCTACAGCATCGACGCGGACGGCTTCGACCTCGACTACAA
>CAJBHN010000636.1 GCA_903952805.1 uncultured Myxococcales bacterium
AGGCGAGGGCGAGGGCGAGGGCGAAGGCGAGGGCGAGGGCGAGGGCGAGACCATCCCTGAACCGGTCTGCACCGACGAGACGTTTCAAAACGGCAGCCGTGTGCCGCCGCGCATCATGTTGGTGGTCGACCGCAGCGGATCCATGAACAACGCCGCCAGCGGTTATCCGGGCACCAAGTGGCAGGCCACCCAGAGCACCCTGTCGTCGGTGGTGACCAACCTCGACGACGTGGCCAGCTTCGGGCTCATGACGTTTCCGGCGGTCGGCGGCGAACTGTGCAGCACCGGCGCGGTCGATGTGACCCTGCGCGACCGCGGCGCCACCGCCGTCGTCGCCAGCCTGCTGGCGACCAGCGCCACCGGCGCCACGCCGACGGCGGCGTCGCTGCGGCTGGCCAAGACGACCCTTGACGCCCTGCCCGCCAGCGGCGGCACCCGCGCCGTGGTCCTCGCCACCGACGGCGGGCCCAACTGCAACATCAACCTCGACGGCACCGCCTGTCGCTGCACCCCCGGCACCTCGGGCTGCGCGCCAGGCAATCCGACGACGGCGACCACCACCATCGAGCGCCCCGCCAACTGCGTTGACGACGACGACGCCGCCGCCGCCACCCGCGCCCTCAACGACGCCGGCTACGCGGTCTTTGTCGTCGGCATCCCCGGCATCAACGGCTTTGAAGACGTCATGAACCGCCTGGCCGACGACGGCGGCACCGCCCGCGCCGGCGCCATCCGCTACTACGACGCCAGCACCGCCGACGCCCTCGCCACCGCCCTCGAAGACGCCGCGCTGCGCATCTCCACCTGCCGCTTCGACCTGGCCGCACCTGTGGGCTCCAGCGACGACGTCAGCGTCCGCATTGGCGGCCAGCTCATCGCCAACGACCCCGGCCGCAGCTCGGGCTGGGACCTGGTGGACAGCGACACCGTCGAGCTGTTCGGCGCCACCTGCAGCCAGGGCGCCACCGCGGCCGGCGGCGTGGTCATCAGCGCCTGCCGCTGAAACAGACGGTGGGATGACCTGCCACATGGAGGTCCATGTGCTGGGGCGTGCCAATGCGGCTGACGGCGGCCGCGACGGCGGGGCCCCGGACGACAACGCGCCCCTGCCCGAGCCCCGAACAGGGCCACTTTCCCATCCACACGCACCTGACATTGACGCAGCCGTTCACGTCGTTCGTCGTCGACGACGCGGCCGGCGGCCGGCGGCAGGCGGCCGCCGGCAGGCGGCAGGCGGCACCGGCCCATGCGCACGTCGACCATCCCGTCGTCGACGCCGCACAATGGTCGCTCGACATAGCGAACGCCCCCAAGCGGCAGGCGACGCCGCACCGGTCGCGCGTCACCGCCTTTGACGGCGGCCATGTCCGCGTCGAAGACGACGTCGGTGATGCTGTCGACGACGACACAAGCTGCGAGCGCGCGGTCCTGTACGCGGGCGCCCGCCGATGTCCTGCAGTCGCTGCTCCAGTGACCGTCAGAGCGACGGCGGGCGACGGCGGCGACGGTGCAGCGGCACCAACAGCACCACCAACGCGGCGACATCGCTGCCGCTGACGCTGGCGCAGCTTCCGGTGACCGAGGGGCGGAAATCGCTCTCGCCGCCTTCGCCGGCTGTGGTCTCCTCGGCCTCCCCTTCGGCGACGATCACGATGTCACCTTCACCTTCACCTTC
>CAJBHN010000637.1 GCA_903952805.1 uncultured Myxococcales bacterium
GCGGCGGCGCAGGCCGGCGACCAGCAGGGCCAGGGCGCCAAAGGCCGGGAACGAGCCAGCGGCGTTGAAGGGGCAGCCGGAGGGAGCGGGCTCGACCTCGTCGTCACGGCTGGAGCCGCCGTCTTCGCCTTCGCCTTCGCCTTCGCCTTCGCCTTCGCCACCGGTGGGGCAGACGACGTCGGAGGCAAACACGCAGAAGTCGCCGGTGTCGCAGATGCCGTTGTTGCAGGTGGCGCCTTCGCCGCACTGCTCGTCGCATTCACAGGTCGAGGGACCGCAGGTGGTGTTGAACAGGGCACAATCGATGGCAATGTTCGACGTCAGCGCGAGCGTATCGGCTGCGTCGCCGAGGCAAAGCACGGCGACATTGCCGACGCACGCACCCTGGGCGCCGGGCGCGCAAGCAGGACCAACATGGGCAACGCAGGTGTCGCCGGAGCCATCGGCGTTGAGTTGGCAGGTGGCGTCGCCAGCGCACATGACGCTACCCGCTGCGTCGTTGTCAGCTTCGTCCTGGTTGGTGAGGGGGCTGAAGCCGATGCAGGCGCCACCGACAGGAGCCTCGCAGCCGAGACCGACGTCCGCACAGGCACCGACGCAGCCAATCGCTGCTGTGCAGGCGCCATCATTGGGCAGGCCGAAGCCTTCGGTGCAGGTAATGGCCTTCTCGACCGGGGCGGCCGGATCGGTCGTCGCATCACAAATCTGGATGGTGCCATCAGAGTTGCAGGTTGCTTCAAACCCAGCAGCGACGCAGGCCGCTTGGGCTGAGGCGCTGTTTGCAACGACGAACGAGAGGGCAGAAGCGGCAAGTGCGGCGCGGAGGTACATACGACAGCCTCGAGGACCAGGGTTTGAGGGGGACGCTGAACGTGGAACCCTAGCCGACGACACTCCACCTGCAAGGGAGATCACCGACATGTCGGTGTCGGTCATCGGGAGGATGCCTGCGATCCCCACCCTGCGATCTCGACCTCGCACTGCCCCTCGCCGGCTCCGAGCGGGCCTGCTCCCCGGCCCATCCGGATGCGGGCTGGCATTGCTGCACCGGAGGTGAAATGTCCGCGTCGGCATGGCATGAGGAATGCATCGATATGCGCATGTCCATTCTTGCTTCCCGCCTGGCTCCCCGCCTCCTCACAGTCACCGTGCTGCTGACGGCGTGGTTGTCGGGCTGCTGCGTGGGAGAAGACTCCTGTGATCTCTCGGCCGGCGCGGCGGAAACCATCGATGGCGGAGTACCCAGGGACGGCGTCAGCGCCACGCCCGGCTGTGCCGAGGAGTTGATCAGCGTCGAGGGCGATCAGCGCTGCGCGTCGTGTGACTTCGCCGGCGCCATCTGCGGCGTGCCCGTCGAAGCCGCGTGCGAGTCCCGCCAAAACAACCTGGGCTCCACCTGCCAGCTGTGCATCGCCGCCGATGGCACCGTCTTGTACGACGACTGCTTCGTCAGCGACGAGGCTGGTGCCGCGGACCTGACCTGCGAATCCACCCCGGGCACCACCGCTGACGAGGTCTGCAGCACCTGCTTTGACAGCTCCGGCAACGCCGTCAGCTCCAGCTGCGCGCCCCTCACCGACAGCTGCACCGACTTCACCGCCGACGACGGCCGCCGCTGCTCCAGCTGCGTCCGTGACAACAACGTGGTCTTCATCACCTGTGAGGCCGCCGACATCGACCCCGTGTACTGCCTCGCCTTCGGCAACGACGTCGGCCACTGCATCGACTGTTTCGACGCCGCCGACACCTTGCTGTCGCATGCTTGTACGCCGACCGATGGCGTGGTCCGCTGCGAAGAGATCGTGCAGCCCGAGGGGCTCGTCTGCACCATCTGCTTCGACAGCAGTGGTCTCATCACCGAGCAGCGCTGCGATGAGGGCGTGCCCCAGTTCGAGCGCTGCGAGCGCCTTGAATTCTCGGAGCAGAGTTGCAGTGTGTGCGTCGACGACAACGACGCCGTGGTCTTTGTCGACTGCGTCGCCAACAGCTGCGAGGGCGCCGCCGTCAGCGCTGGTTGCCGCAACGACGCCGATTGTGCCACCGGTCAGGCGTGTTTCGACGGCGCCTGCGTCGCCCGCAGCGGCGATGAAACGGCCCCCGAGGTCGCTCCTTCAGAGACCTGTGCGGCCCCCGCCTGCACCATGGGCCTCAACGACGCGGGCGCCGTGTGCCGCACCTGCCCCACCGCCCTGGGTACCGAGGAGACCCGCTGCATGAGCCCGTCGCCCCTCCGCTGCGAAAACCTCCCTGAGGGGGACTTGCCTCCGCTGCCCGAAGACACCGTTGGCGAGGACTTCAGCGACGGCGTCGTCGACCGCCCCTCGGCTCCCCAGGGCCGAATCTGCACCCTGTGCCGCGAACGCACGCTGGGGGTCGAAGTGTACCGAGATTGTGACGTGGTGCTGCCGCCCATCTGTGCCAACGTCGTCACCGCTGACGGCGGCACCTGCGTCGCCTGCTTTGACGCCATCACCAACGTGCCCGTCTACACCAGCTGCGGGGGCGACAGCTGCTACGCTCTGTCGACGGAGACATTGGTTGGCGCTGATGCGACAGCCCTGACTGTCGATGGCGCCGCTGCCGTCGCCGCCTGTGAACAATGCGCGGATCCCTCTGGCCAGCAGGCCGTCAGCTGTCAGCTGCAGCAGCGCTGCAGCGGCGACCTCTTCGCCGACGCTGCCACCGCCTGCCGTGGCACCGCCCGCGTCACGATTCAGCCCATGCAGTGCGGCAACCGCTGGGAAAATTGGCGTCCCGGTCGCGCCCGCGACGATGACCTGCGCGGTCTGATGGCGTTCACCCTCGGTGAGCATCAGCTGACGATCGAGGCGGCCACCACCCGGGACGGTGCCGTGGTCGCGTGCGCCGTCGGCGACTGCAGCTGCGCCCGCGGCGACCTCATCGACCTCGTGGTGGCCGACGCCGACCGCGACGCCGTCTTGCGCGTCTTTGCCGCTATCCTCGTGCCGTGACGGTGGACCGTCGGCGGTCCTTCGCTGTGTGGGGCATGGTCGCAGCCATCGCCTGCGCCTGCACCGACGAGGTGCCTGCTCCGGCGTGGCGGATCACCCGTACCGCCGTCATGCCTCTGTCATCGCTGCCGTCGCCGTCGTGGTCAGCTGCCGACGTCGTCACTGCACCCCGCTTCGATGGGCGCTTGGCTGTGCTGCAGGCCAGCGTTGACCGTGGCGGTGCCCTGACCGTCTGGCTGTTGGTGACCGGTGAGATGGCCGGCCGCACCAAGCCCGCCCTCGTTGTTGGCTGGCCCGGACAAGCCACGCGCGCCGTGCCGCTGACGGCGTGGCTGACGCCGCTGGAGTGGCGGTCTGGCGATGTCGTCGAGCTGACGGTGCCGCAGATGGCGCCGTCGACGTCGTCGCTGGTGGTGCGCGTGGGCATCGAGGACGCCGGGCGTCGCTGGTCGGTGCAGGGGGGCGGTCGCGCGGTCCACGACGGCCTGGTCGACGTCGCGGTGGCGGTGCCGGTCGGGCTGCTGGGCGATAACCCGGTGGGGGCCACCGACGATCCACCGGGCACCCTCGAGGTGCGGCGCCGCGCCGGTCCCATCCTGATCGACGGCGCCCTCGATGAGCCCGATTGGCAGCGCGCTCCATCATTCACCCTCGTGCCCTGGAAGGCGGGGGCCCCCGTGAGTCAGGCCACGGTCGTGCGTCTGCTGTGGGACGAGACGTCGCTGTACCTGGCCTTTGACGTCGACGACGACGATCCGCATTCGCCGTATTCGCGACGCGATGACCCCCTGTACGAGAGCGAGGCGCTGGAAATCTTCATCGACGCCGACGGCGACGGCGACGTCTACGTCGAGCTCCAATGCGCACCGACCAACGTCCACTTCGACGCGGCCTTCAGCGGCGGTCCTCGCCAGCATATGGACACGGCGTGGGACGCTCCCTTCATCACCGCGACCGTCCCTCGTGAGGACGGGGGCGTGCCCGGCTACCGTCAGGAATGGCGCATCCCCGTCACCGCCCTCAAGGGCATTCCAGTCGGCGAACCTCGTGCCGGCGCCCGCTGGCGGGCCAACATCTTTCGCCTGGAACGCCGACGGCAGGGAGAGCGAGTGACGTCGACGGAGGCATCGGCGCTCTCTCCCCCCGAGCGCAGTGATTTCCATGCTCTCGACCGCTTCGGCACGCTTCGCTTCACCGATCGTCGCTGACGACCTGCCGACACCGTCGATGGCTGCTCAGGCCGCGCGGCGGAGACGGTAGTGATCGGCGGCCGAAGCGCGGACGTCGCCGGTATTGGGGTCGATGAGCCACTGCATCGCCAGCCGCTCGGGGACGGTGATGACGCCGGGTCCTTCGTGGGTGCCAAAGACCAGGTCCCACAGCGGCGAGGTGACGCCGTGGTTGGCCCGTGGATTGCCGAAATGGTGGTGGAAATGATGACGGCGCAAGGCGCGGCCATAGCCGGTGAAGCCTTCATGGGTGTGCGCCCGTCGGTGCACCGTTTCGTACGCGACGTACATGCCGACAAAGCCGACGGTGAAGGCGAGGCCGGTGTCGAGGTCGGCGACCAGCGCCATGATGGCCGCGAGGGCGGCGCTCATGAAAACGGCGACCGTCGCCTTTTTCCAGGTGGCCGCGAAGTAGGCGCCCTCGCTGTGATGGCGGGTGTGCTCGACGGAGAAAAAGTTGGGCATGGTCCGTCGGTCGTGGCCAAGAAAACGGTGCAGCACATATTCCAGGAAAGTCCACAGCAGGCTCCCCACCAGCGCCGCTGCCACCCATGTGATCACCATGACCGACCTCCCGCCGTTGCTGCGCCTCGAAACCCCGGAAATCGTGACCATATCGCCATAACATGAATGGCTTTCATTGAAATAGGCACGAGACACCCCAACGGGCGGCTTGCCCCCCGTCGGTCCACAGGGCAAGCCTGATGTATGCACTCCCTCCTTCGATTCGCCGTCTTCGCCGCGGTCGTCGCCGCCGCCCCCGTCATGGCCCAGGCCCCGGCGACCCCCGCTGCCGCCGGCGCCACAGCGGTGAAGCCCGCGCCCAAGGCAGCCGCCAAGGTCGGCAAGCCGGCGAAACCCGCCACCAAGCCGGCGAAAGCACATGACGCCGTCGTCACCGCCAGTCCCGCTGGGGGGGCGGAGCAAGCCGGGCCGGCGGCCCCCGCCCAGGTCGTCGACGCCGTTGCCGTCCCGGCGGCCAACGTCCAGGCGGCCGTGTTCTTGGAGCCCCAGCCGGCCGAGCCGTCGCCGTCGCCGCCGCCGAGCGTGCCGGTCCCAGCTGAGAATTCCCTGGTGGCCGTCCTCGACCTCAAGGGCAGCGCCAACGCCGCCGCCCAGGCCAGCGCGTTGACGACGATGCTCACCGCCGAGGTCGCCGGCCAAAAGGGCATGCGCGCCGTCAGCCGCAACGAGCTGCAAGCGCTGCTCACGCACCAGTCCACCGCCCAGCTCGTCGGCTGCGATGAGCCCAAATGCATGGCCGACGTCGCCGCCCTCGTGAAGGCTGACTTCGTGGTGTCGGGCAACGTCGAGAAGCTCGAGGGCGCCACCGTCGTAGGCCTCACGCTGATGAGCGCTGGCGGCGAAGGCCGGGAGCCGGCCATCGTCGGTCGCCAAAAGGCCGCCTGGCGCGGCA
>CAJBHN010000638.1 GCA_903952805.1 uncultured Myxococcales bacterium
CGGTGACGTCGGCGGCGGGGCCCGACGCCGTCCCGAGAAAGGTCTGGCAGTGGGTGGTGTCGCAGACCGGCCGTCCGCCGTGGCGTTCGTCGGCGTGGTCGACGTTGTGGTCGATGACCCGCACCAGCGCGACGCGAGCCTCGCCGCGCAGACGGCTGTCTTCGGCGCGCAACACGCCCTCGGCGTAGCGACCCCGGCTGGTGGTGAACTGCAGGTCGGAACCGCGCCGGGCGGCCCGCTGACGGGGCGATGCCGACGGGGCGGTCGACGACGACGACGACGACGACAACGACGACGACGACGACGGCCTGATCGGGCGGCGACGAAACAGGCCGGCGTAGGGGCGGTCGGCGCTGGTGGCGGTGGGCTGCACCATCCAGGGAGCGCCGGCGCAGACCGCGACGCCGTCGTCGGCGCCCCCGGAGGCCTGCGCCGACGACGACGACGACGACGACGACGACGACAGCAGCTTGGGAGCGGCACCGACGATCACCGCGGTGCCAGCGCAGGAGGCGGCGATGCCGGCCTCGGGCACCAGCCCAAAGACCTGCACCGACACCGGCTGCTGATGGCGACCCGCGTGACGACGACGAGCGGCCACGACGTCGTCGACCAGCGCCCTGGCCTGCGCCCCCTGCCGCACGCGCACGATGGTCAACTCGTCATCAGCGGCCACCAACAAGCCCAACACGGGCCGGGACTGGCCGTCGCGCACGGTGCCGGTCTTGGCGCTCATGCCGGCGAGGCCGTCGACGTGGTCGACCCCCGCCAGCGTGCCCCGCTCCCGCAGCACCGCGCGCACGTCGAGGGCGCCACGAGGCGGCGTGCTCAGCATCAGCAGGCGCCAACTCTCGGCGAGGCCGCGGGGGCTGATGGTGAGACCGGTGCGCACGCCGATGGCCTCGCTCATGTCGACGGGAAGGCGGTTGAGTCCAAGCCTCGACAACACCGGCCCCCAAGTCCCCAGGGCCGGGCCGCCAGGACCCGTGTCGACCTCGACGCGGCGCTGGCTGACCCAGTCGAGGAACCAGCCATTGCAGGAGCGGCGCAGGGCCTCGGCAGCAGCCATCGTCGACGACGCGCCATCGCCGCAGGCCCACATGGGATCTGTGCCCCGCCGGGTGATGAGCGGCAGGCGCTGGCCGGCGGCGACGATGGCTGCGACGAGGATGGGCTTGAGCGTCGAGCCAAACGGCATCGCGGTCCCGCTGCTCCCCTGGACCTCGAGGACCTCGCCCGTGACCGTGTGCAGCACCACCAGGGCGTCACCGACGGCGATGGCGTCGGTGCCGGCGAGCTCCTCAAGGGTCAGCGGTACCCAGGGTGCGCCATCGTGGCAGCGGCCAAAGCGGGCCCGCAGCGACGACGACAACGACGACGACGACGACGACGGCTGTCCCGGGTCGAACTGGCCACCCTCGCCAACGACGCGGGTCAGGGCCCGTCGAGCGGCGGCGGTGTCGAGGTCGTTGTGGGCCAGGGTGTCCATCGCCACCGGCAAGCTGAGGTAGCCGTCGGTGCGCCACTGCCGGGCTTCGCCAGAGAGGGCCACCGCCATGGCCTCGTGAAAGAGCCGGTCCCGCGCCGCCTGCGGACAGCGCTGCCACAAATATTGATGCACCACCTCATGACGCAGGGCCGTGCGGGTGGCGTCGTCGACGGTGGCGCCCACGACGGCCGGAGGCCCCAGCCGCAGCTCGATGGTCCCCGGCGTCGACCGGGCCAGCTGCTGCACCGGCAGCGAAAACGCGCTGCGCACCACGATCCGCCGCGGCGACGTTGACGAAGGCGTCGTCGTCTTCGTCGTCGTCCACAGCCCATCGAGCAAGGCCCATTGCGCGAGCGCATCGCGGGCGAGGACCTCAGCCACGGCGACGTCGACGGCCGCCGTCACCTCGATGACCGGGACCGGTGGCGCCGGCACAGCCAGCGCCGCCACCACCTGCAGGAAGGCGAGCGCCAGCATCGACGGCTACTTCGCGTTCACCGACGGCATCACCACCAGCGTCTGCGCCGGCGTGCGGGCCCGGGCAGCGCCCTGGTACATGTCTTCGACGCGGGCGGGCGGCGCGATGAAGGTGCCGGCGAAGTCGGCGCGCATCAGGTAGCCAAGCTCGCGGGGAGAGCCCATCCACCAGGCCTGCTCCTCGACGAAGAACTGCACGCTGCGCGGCGAAAAGGTTCGCTGCCGCACCTGGTCGGGCATCAGCGCCAGGCTCAGGGGCTCGGCGCGGTACTCCTTGTCCTCGCGCAACGGCGAGAAGCCAGCCGGGATGAAGTCCTCGACGACGGCGTAGGCCGAACGATCTCGGGGGCTGCCCCGCAGGTCCATCACCAACTGCACCCAGATGACGTCGCCCTGGGCGACGGCGGCTCCCGGCGCCAATGGCGTTTTGCTGCCGCTGCCGACCGACCAATACCGCCGCTCCAACGAGAAGCCGTCGGCGATGGCCGGCGCCGTCGTGGCCGGCGTCTTGCGCTTCGCCGCAAAGGTCGCCGTGCCGTCGAAGCTGCCGACGGTGACGGTGGCCGTGCCGTCCTTCAAGCGCGCCACCAACCCGGTGCCTCGGGGGGCGAACGTCACGCCGTCGACCCCGGTCACAGACGGCGGCGTCATGGCCACGGTGGCGGCGACGTCGCGAGCGATGAGCCACAAGCTGTGCTGCACCAGCGTGGCCCGGTCGAGGGTGGAGAGGCCCTCGGTGGCGAACAGTTCCAGGAAACGCCGCTTCAGCGCGGCGACGTCGCCGCCGTCGACGCTGGCGGCATGGCCCAGCAGCGCGAGGCGGCCGACGCCATGCAGCGGGAAGCGCCAGCTCTCGTCGGCGTCGGGTGGGAGTTTTCCCGACATGAAGGTCAACCTCGCCTGTTGGGCGAGGGCTTTGACCCCGTCGGCGGTGCCAGGCTCCTGCAGCAGGCCAGCGGCCTCGGCCGCGAGGACGGCGAGGGCACCGGCGACCACATCGCCGTCAGCAGTGCCGGCAGCAGCAGCTGCTGCTGCCACCACCGCCGCGCGGACGCGGCTGGCGGCACGGACGGGATCGTGCTGAGCGAGCACCAGGGCCCGCCAGGCGTCGAGGAACGGGGACAGGCCACCCTGCGTCTCCAACCACGCCAGGCTGCTCTGCACGCGCGGCTCGCGGCCTCGCAGCAGGCCCACCTGCTGAGCGGTGCCAATGCCCGACAAGCCCAGCAGGGTCATCTCCACCGACGGAGGCGCGTCGACAAACCACGAGAAGCCCCCGGTGGGACGGGCGTGGTTCAAGATCCGCTGCACGCCATGTTGCGCGCGAGAGCGGGCCTCAGCCAGCAGCAGTTGGCTGTCGGCGTCGAGGTCGCCGAAGCGCTTGGTGTTCTCGAGGGCCGCCACCAGGGCCAGCGGCGGCGCCGTCGTCGCCACCAACTGCTCCAGGCACCCCCAGGGATAAACCAGCAGGGAGCGCACGTCGGCGAGGGCGGCGTCGGCCAGGCTGCCTTGCAACACCAATTCGACGTCGGTGTAGATGCCACCTGTCGCCGACGGCAGGGTCAAGGTACCGCCGCCCACGCGCGACACCGCCAGATCGTCGACGACGGCGGCGTCCTCGATGTCGATGGTGCGTCGGTCGAGCATGGCCAGGGCCCCGCCCTTGACGCTGATGGCCATGGAGCCTGCGCCCACGGCGTCAGCCTTCAACGTGATGGGCACGATGCCCTCGCTGGCGGCGCCAAGGTTGATGGACGCCGAGGTCGGCACCGACGCCGTCAGGCCGCTGCCACCGCCGGTGTCGAGGGCGACGTCGACGCTGCCCTTGAAGTCCGACGACACACCGCGGGCGACCCGCACCGACGCCGTCGCCGTGTCGCCGGCACGCAAGAACGGCGGCGACGACACGTAGACTGTGGCCTTGCCCCGCGACGCAAACTGCGAGCTGCCCTCACCGACGCGGCCGCTGCTGTCGGCGGCGACGGCGGTGATGGTCCACAGGGTCTGGTTGCTCGGCATGCGGAAGGTGACTTCGGCAAAGCCGGTGTCGTCGGTGATGACGCTGCCATTCCAGTAGGCGGTGTCCCGCTCGTCGGTCTTTTTCTTGGGAGGCTTCACCGTCGCGAAGCGCACGCCGTCATCGCCGAGCCGCCGCGCCAACTGGTGGCCGTAGCCGTAGCCCTGGAACTCGGCCGAGAAGAAGTCGGCGACGTTGTTGCGGACCAGTGGATAGAAGAAGTCCAGCGCTCGCGGACGGAACTCGGGCTGCACCGCGTAGACGGCCTTGTCGACGACGGAGACGCTGACTTGCGACACCACGCCCCGACCCTTGTGGTCGGTGACGCGCAGCCGGATGGTCTGCTCACCGAGGGGTTCGGCCTCGGCGCGGGCCGCCGTGGACTGCACCGTCAACACCCTCTCGGCGGGGATGATGCGCAGCGGCACCGTGCGCTCGGACCAGCGACCTGAGCGGGTTGGGTAGGCCACCGACACATAGACGGCGCTGCCGAAGCGTTTCTCGACGCTGACGGGGATGATGACCGTGCGGCCCTCGGCGGAAATCAGCTTGGTCTGAAAAATGCCAGTGCCAGACAACGTCACCCACAGGGGGCCCTTGTCCTTGCCGCCCACGCCCCATTCCTCGGGCAACAACGCCACGATCTGCGCGGTGTCACCCGGCGACACCGTCGTCGACAACGTCGTCAGACTGAGCTCGGGCACCCATTCAACCGCCTCGCCCTTGTCACCGACAACGAGCAGGCGCTCCTCGCCATGCCACTCGGCGGCCTTGGTGTCCTTCAACGTGACTCGCGCAAAGACCGCACCAACGGCGGCGGTTGGCACGGCCATGGTGTGCTTGCCGTCGGCGTCGGTGACGAAGGTCGCCGACGACAATTCCTGCTCGTCACCTTTGGCCGTGCGCACCACGAAGGTCACGTTGCCGGCGGTCTGCGGCGAAGGCTTGCCCGACAACGTCGTCGACCGAATCGTCACCGTCGGCGACGTCGAACCGGCCTGCTTCGACACCTTGGTCGACAGGCGGATGGCGCCCATGACGTCGACGGGGGACAGGAAAAACGGCGCCGTCGCCGCCGCGAACGTCCCTTGATCATCGCGGGCCCGCACCGTCAGCGTGTACTTGTAGGGGTTGCGCTCTTCGCCGGGCTTCAAGGCCGGCACCTTGACCTCGATGGTCGCCGTGCCGTCATCGTTGAACTTGGGGGCGCTCGCCCAGGTGTCGGCGTAGTCGGCCTCGCCCTTTTCCAGGCGCTCCGCCAACGATGAGTAGAGGCGATCGGGCACGCTGAGCTTGCCCTCCGTCGTCGACGCGCTGCCGTAGGTGACGGCGCTGCCCTGCCCACCGAGGCCGGCGTCGTCGACCCAGGTGGGGGACTCCAGGGCGCTGCGGGTGAGCGTGACCTCATAGGCGGTGCCCAGCGGTGCGCCGCCGGCGTAGCGCTCGGCCTTCAGCGTCGCCGTGATGACGCCACCGGGGGCGACCGACTCCTGCCCCGGCGTCATCTCGATGAAGAAGGTCGGCTTCACATACGCTTGCACCCGCACCTCGCCCACATGGGGGGCGCCGTCGAGCGTGGCCGTCACGCGATACACGCCTTCGGGGGCGTCGTCGGGGGCCTGCAGCGTCCCGCTGAAGCTGCCCAGCGCATCTACCATGATCGTGGTCGCCGTCGACGACGACCCGGCACCGGTGCCCACCAGCTGCACGGTCACGTCGCGGTTGGCGGGGGCAAAGAGCCGGGCCAGAAAGCCGTCGGGCCGTCGCACGATGCCGCGAAATTTCACCTCGTCACCGGGCCGATAGATGGGCCGGTCGGTGTACAGGAACACGTCGGGACTGGCCGCCAGCGTCGAGAAGAACTCGGTGTCAACGATGGCGGTGTCGATGACGGCGCCGACGGTGCGCTGGGCGGTGATGAGCAGCTTGGGATCGTCGACGTCGACGAAGGCCTCGCCGGCGGCGTTGGTGGTCGCCGTCAACGGCCCGGCACCGACGCGGCGCACGGTGACGTTGGCGCCCTTCACGGGGGCCTGGGCGGTGTCGGCGACACGCACGAGGACCTGGCCGTCGGTCTGCTTCACCTGCACGGTGAGGTCGGTGACGGTGAGGACGACCTGTCCCTCCACGGCTCCTTGCACGAGCTGCAGGACATAGACCCCCGCGGGCAGCGGCTTCAAGCTGACGCGTCGCTCTTCATAGCCCGACGACGTCGACGACCAGCCTTCGAAGCCGGGGACGTCAAAGGCGCGGGGGTCGCCGCCGAGATCGAGATTCAGCCATTGGCGACGGACCACCTCCATGTCGCCGGGGACGCCCACGAGCTTTTGGGGCCCCTCGGCCACGGTGGTGTGCACGGTGGTGTCGTCGTCGGGACGCTCCGCCAGCGTCGAGCCCAACGCCTTGCGCATCTCGGGGTTCAACGAATACAGCAGAAAGGTGCCGGGCATCTTCATGCCGTTGAAGCCGCGGGACAGGGCGCGGCCGGGGTTCTCCAGCGTGTCCGGGCGTTCCCAGCTGCGGCGCAGGTTCTCCTGGCCCTTCAGGTATTTCTCGAGGTCCTTCGGCTTGAGCACCCGCAGCTCGACGGGATCTTTGGCCGTGAACGCCACGTCGATGGTGGGGCTCTCCGCCGGCGCAAAGGCGCGGTTGACGGTGATGTAGAGGGGCTTGGCTGCAGCCGACGTCGACGGCACCAACGTCGTCAACAAGGCCAGCGTCAGCAGGGCGGTGCGGGTGTGGTGGATGGTGCTCACGACGAAAACCCCCGGGGCGCAAGAACCTGTGCAGTCGCACCTTGAGGCGTGCGGGTGCCGACAAAACCGAAGCGAGGCAGCTCGAGCAATCGTTTGCGGGCCTCGTCGATCTCGGGTGGCACCGACGAGCTCGCAGACTTCTTGCCGTTGCCAGCAGCGGCGTCTTTCTTCCAGCTGTCCATCATCAGCTCCGACAAGAGTTTGCCGCTGTCGACGACGACGCCGACGCTCCAGGGTCCGGTGATGCCACTGACGACGGCGGGCTGGGCAAACAACATCGACGGCGCGGTCCCGGTGCAGGCGGCCTCCATACGCCCCATCAGCGCCGTCGACGACGACACCACGACCCGATCGCAGATCGTGCGCACCGTCATGGTGTTTTTGCCGCGGAAGATCTCTTCGAGCCCAGCACGATCAGCGACGTCGCTCCAGACGACCGCGACCTCGGTGGCGGCCTTGCGATCCCCGCGGGGCTGCCACAGCACCAGGGCCTGGCGGGCCACCAGGCCGTCGTCGGCGTCGGTTTGCCAGAACTTCGCCAACTCGGCGGTGCCGAGGGTCTTTGGCAGGCGCAGGTTGAGCCCGACGGTGACGGGCACGTCCTCGGGCACGAGCTTCCAGGTGTCCTTCGAGATGGCCGTGGCCTCCAGGCGGCCGGGCTTGGCGAGGGGCACAGCAATCCCAACCGGTACCAGGCGGCTGCCGTCGACACGCATGGTCAAGGTGGGCTCCTTGCCCAGGCCAAGCAAGGCCGTCAGGGCGTGCACATCGCGGCCCATATGGTCGGGGGCCATGGCCACCACGACGTCGCTGCCGGCGGTGGCCGTGATGACGGGCACCGCCGCGCACACCGCGTTCATCACCGCGATTTCATCCTTGGAAAACACCAGTCGACCACGAGTGTGGGCGGCGTAGATGGCGACGTCGGCGACCAACAGCCGGCTGATGTCGATGCGGTTGGGGTTTGGAAGCGGGGCCGTGACGCCGGCATCGACGCCGTCAGTGGCAAGCGGCGGTGCGGGTGGCGTCGGCTCACCGGGGCAGCCGGGGGCGATAAAGCCACCACGCTCCAGGCCCGCCTTCAGCGCCTCAAACGTCGCCACCAGCGCCGCCTCGGGAGCCGGGATGATGGCGGCGGGAGCACCGCCGCCCCAGCCAGCAAACCAGGTGAGCCGCGTGGGCTGGACCAGGACATGGTCGGCGATGAGGTCGGCAACCAGGCCCTGGGAGAGCTTTTGCAGCCCCACGTCGTCGGCGGCGGTACCCAGCAGCCCGGCCCAGCCACCGAGGAAGCCGCGACCCAGCGGTTCGTCGATGGTGCTCTTGAGCCAGGCGTTGTCGCGCAGCACCGTGCGCAGCGCCGCTGGCGACGTCACATCGATCCAGACGCTGGCGGCAGCGACCTCGCTGACGCTCAGCTCCCTCTTTTCGGCGTAGCCCCGGGCGGCGACGCCAGTCTCTGGGGCCGACGGTTCAATGGACGTGTCCCGTGCCGGCGGCCGCAGCACAGCAATGGCGGCGACGACGACGACGAGGACGCCGCCGCCGATGGCCAGCAGCTTGCGAAGCTTCGGCGATATGAACGGCGGCAGGGACGACGGCGTGGACGAGGGGTCGGGTGGGCTGCTCATCAGTGAAGCTCCGCGAATCGGAAGAAGCCAAGAAAGCCGGGGTTGTCGAGGTCGGGACGCCAGGCCAGCGGCGCGTCGACGCTCAAGCTGCGCAAGGAGCCATGGCGGACGCCGGGGTCTCTTTCGCCGGGGGCCGGCAGCCCGGGGTGGTAGATGACGCTGGCGTCCCCCGACGGCGGCACCACCGCCACCATCAGGTGCCACACCACGTCGTCATCGCCGCGGTCCTGGCGGAACGCCAACAGGTCCCCCGTGCGGAGTCGACGACGAGCGTCAGCGCCGCGGCCGAGGGAGACAAACGAGCCCCCCTGCACGAGGGTTTCGGCGTCGGCGAAGTCGACAGCGCGGCCAACGAGGTCGACAAACAGCGGTCGTTGCAGACGCGCTGGGCGCAGCCTCTTGAAGGCACTGCGATACGCGAAGCGCACGAGCCCCGCGCAATCCCGCTGAGCAGGCTCCCAGGCGGGGTCCGGCTTGGTGATCTGGGCCGAGGCCACCTCGGCGACGATGCTCCGCAGGGCGTCATCACCGGGACCAGCCACCGCCATCGGCGCCGACGCCAGCGCCGCCGACGACGACGTCACCACGGCGGTCACGACGACGACCACAACGACCACGCGGGCAACGACGGCGGAGCGCATCAATAGCCGCCGCCGTCGGGGGCGGCCTTGTTGACGCCAACGGTGGCGGCCTCGATGTTTTTGGGCCAAGGGCTCTTGCCCGCCGCCGCCGCGACGCTGGGGGGCAGGTCGACGCCGGGCGCGTAGATTTGGGCGCCGCTGTCGGTGATGCGGACCCAGGCCAGGGCCCGCGTGGTGCCCGGCGTCGCCAGCGGCACCTTGATGGTGCGGCGGGTCTCCTGGGGCGTGCCTTCAAAGACCGTCAGGTTCAGGGTGCCGACGGTGTGGCTCTTGTCACCGCTGGGCCAATAGTTGGCGGTGACGAGGTAGATGCCGCGGGGTGGCGCCCGGTGAATGTAGAGATACGGGCCGTAGCCGGGCTGATCGAACGAACCGTCCTGCTCATTGAGGAAAAACGTGCCCCCCGACGGACTCTCGGTATTGGCCCAATAGACGTGGGCCATCTTGGTGACATTGACGAGGTCGTTGACGACGCTGTCGTCGGTGGGCTCATAGATGTGCAGGTCGGTGTAGACGCCGTCGGTGTCGCTCGTGAGCACCGCGCGCAACGGCACGGACGGAATCTGGCCGAAGGTCGTGACCTGCTTGGTCACCGTGCCCGCCTGGTTGGTGGCGATGACGGTGACGACGTTCTTGCCGCTGGCGGCGGGGAACGAGCGCTGGAAGCGACCATCGCTGGTCCGCAGCAAATAGCGATCGCCGTTGATGGAGATGGTCACGGGGTCGATGGTGGCGTCAGACACGCTGCCCTCGACGCGCAGCATCCGATCAATGCTCCAGCCCCCCGTCGGCGCCGTGATGGTGATGGTGGCCTTCTGTTTGCCCTTGCCGATGGGGACGCCGGTGTCGGTCTCTTTCTTCGGCGGCGCCGGCTCGGTCGCTTGGGTCGACAGCAGCGTCATGAGCAGGAGCAGGGCGTGCATGGGATCCCTCGTGGCGAGGTGGGCGGCCGACAGTGTGTGACGAACCGTGTGACGAACCGTGTGACGAACCGTGAGACGAACCGTGAGACGAACCGAAGACGATGGGGAGCGATTCCGCACCGCCTGTGCGCGTATCGGCGGGCATATGACGGCACCGACGGCACCACTGTCAACGCATCGCTGTCGCCGACCGGCCCCGCCGACCAGGTGGGAGTATGCAATGAAAAGACCCACCTTTCGGTGGGTCATTTCATCAAATTCGAGCCGATCGGGTCAGGCCAGCGCCGTGGCCAGGGCGGCGCGCAGCTCGGCGCTCTCGGGGGTCACGCCGGAGTCAAAGCGGCCGACGACGTGGCCGTCTTTGCCGATGACGAATTTGGCGAAGTTCCAGCCGATGGCCTTGCCGCCGGTCTCGCCCGTCAGCCAGGCGTACAGCGCGTCGGCCTTGGCGCCGTTGACGTCGACCTTCTTGGTCATCGGGAACGTGACGCCGTAGGTGGTGCTGCAGAAGCTCTGGATGTCGGCCTCGGTGCCGGGTTCCTGGGCGCCAAACTGGTTGCAGGGGACGCCGACGACGACGACGCCGCTGGCCGCCATCTCCTCGTGCAGGGCCTCAAGCCCCTTGTACTGCTTGGTGTAGCCGCAGCGCGAGGCCACATTGACGAGGAGGATGGCCTTGCCGGCCCAGGCCTGCAGGGGGAGGGCTTCGCCGGTGATGCTGGTGAGGGTGAAGTCGTGGGCAGTGGTCATGGGGGGCTCCGTGGTGTGCGACTTGGATGCCGGCGCCCCGCCCCGGGTGCCGGGCCCCCGCACAACCAGCCGGTCCGGCACGGGAAACGCACGGCGCAACCACCGGGGGGAGGGTCTGCAGCCGACCCTCCCGCACACCAACATCAGCGATCGAGGCGGATATCGCCAACCTTGCGGAGGAATTCCTCGTAGGGGCCGTTGAAGTCGTCGATGCCGTGCTTGGACATCGCCAGGATGCGGGTGGCGGCGTCGGCGACGAGGTCGCGGTCGTGGGTGACGAAGATGACGGTGCCGTCGTACTTCGTGATCGCGTCGCGCAGCGCCGAGATGGACTCGAGGTCCAGGTGGTTGGTGGGCTCGTCGAAGATCAACAGGTTGTGCTTCAACAACATGAGCTTCGAAAACAGCAGTCGCGCGGTCTCGCCGCCCGACAACACGTGGGTGGGCTTTTCGCCTTCCTCGCCGGAAAACAGCATGCGCCCCAACAGGCCGCGGATGTCTTCCTTGGTGACGCGGTCCGCCGGGGTCGGCGGCTCGTCGAGGGACATCAGCCATTGCCACAGGGGGATGTTGGGCGGGATGCCGTGGCTGTGGTCCTGGGCGAAGTAGCCGGTGCGGACCTCGTGGCCCCAGTTCACGGTGCCGCTGTCGGGCTCCAGCTCGGCGAGGATCAACTTGAGCAGCGTGGTTTTGCCGATGCCCGACGGCCCGATGATCGCGAGTTTGTCGCCCTTCATCAGATTCAGATTCAGGCCACTGACGATGGGGATGTCGGCCTTGCCCGGCTCGCGAAACGTCTTGGTGAGCGCATCGAGGCGCAGCACCTGCTTGCCCGAGGGTCGACCGCCAATCTCGAACTTGATGAAGGGCCGGGCGATGTTCGAGCGCTTGAGGTCGTTGACCGCCAGCTTTTCAATCTCCTTCTTGCGGCCCTGGACCTGCGACGCGCGGGTGCCGGCGCCGAAGCGGGCGACGAAGTCCTTGAGCTGGGCGATCTTCTTGAGCTTCTCGCTGTTGTCGCCCTCGACGCGGGAGCGAATCTGCGACTTCTGCAGCACCATGTCGTCGTAGTTGCCGGTGTAGACGATGATGGTCTCGTAATCGATGTCGGCGACGTGGGTGGCGACGGCGTTGAGGAAGTGCCTGTCGTGGCTGATGACGACGAGGGTCCCCTGGTAGTTGAGCAGGAAGTTCTCGAGCCAGTGGATGCTGTCGAGGTCGAGGTGGTTGGTGGGCTCGTCCAGCAGCAGGCAGTCGGGCTTGCCAAACAGCGCCTGGGCCAACAGCACGCGCAGCTTGGTGCCACCGCTGATTTCGGCCATCGGCGCTTCATGCACCTCGTCGGGAATGCCCAGACCGTCGAGCAGCTTGGCGGCGTCGCCCTCGGCGACGTAGCCGTCTTCTTCGCCAATGATGGTCTCCAGGTCGCCCAGCCGCATGCCGAGGTCGTCGGTGAGTTCCTTGCCGTCCTCGAGGTCCTTCAGGATCCCGTTTTTCTCGGCGATGGCGGCCCACAGGCCCTTGTTGCCCATCATGACGACGTCGAGGACGCGGAAGGCGTCGTAGGCGTGCTGGTTCTGGCGCAGGATGGAGGTCTTCTTGGGCCGCGAGACGCTGCCCTTCATGGGCTCCTCGTCGCCGGCGAGGAATTTCATAAAGGTCGATTTGCCGGCGCCGTTTGGGCCCGTGAGCGCAAAGCGCCGTCCCGGGGGAAACGTCACCGCCACGTTCTCAAAGAGGGACCGACCACCATAAGACTGCGAGACATCGTTCACTGCGAGCATGGGGCTTCCATAGTCAGGACGCCATGCGCTGTCACGGCACCGTCGAAGGTTTCTTCGGCGCCAGCCGAAGAATCATCAAAAACATCTTCGGCGCCAGCCGAAGAATCATCAAAAAC
>CAJBHN010000639.1 GCA_903952805.1 uncultured Myxococcales bacterium
CTGCTGGAGGTGGCGACGTCGACGCGACCGTCCAAGCGTTCCTGACCGGCCTGCGCTCCGTCAGGGAGCGAGTGTGATGATGGCGGCGCCGTCTCGCACGGTGTCGCCCACCGCGATGGCGACCTCGACGACGACGCCCTCGCTGTCGGCGCTTTGGGTTTTTGGGGTCAGGCGGGACTCGGCCTGGCGCAGTTCGGCGCGGACGCCCTCCAGATCCGCCTTCGCTGACGGCATGCTCTTGGCGGATTCGGCAAACTCACGCTCTTCGCGGCGCAGCGACTCGATCTTGCGCATCAGGTTGGGGCTGTCGGCGGCGACGACGATGAGGACGTCGCCCACTTTGACCCGGTCGCCAACCTTGACCGCGACGGTGGTCGCCTTGCCCGCGACGCTGGCCCGCACGACGCGCGCCTCGCTGGCGGCGGGGGCGCCGGCGTCAACCACCACGGCGGCCAGGGGGCTGCCGGCATCGATGACGGCGGCCACGGCGCTTCCGGCGTCGACAACAGCCACCGTCACGGCGGCGATGGCCGGGATGCCAGGGGCGTCAACGACGGCCGCGTCGTCGTTCGATGCTGGCCTGAAGCCCAGGTCGTAGATGAGCCAGGCGCCGCCCACGACCGTCAGCAACGTGAACACGCCGAGGACCCATGGTGTCTGGCCACCGCCCGGTGTTGCACTGGGTTGGTGGACGTAGGGCGAGGAGAGTTCAGCGGTGGCCGCGACCGGCGACGACTCCGGCGGCGCAGGCTGCGCTGCTGCTGCTTGGGGAGGCAGGGTCTCTTGAAGGGGGGCTTCGTCGTCGACCGAGGTCGGCGGCGGCGGCGGCGGCACCCCGGCCTGCTCGGTTCGCCTCGCTGCTGAGGCCCTCGCCCGCGGGAGCAGCGCCGTCGATTCTTCGTGGGCGCTGCTGGCTGGCGCGGGCACGTCGCGGAGGTCGTTCAGGGACTCGACGGTGAACTCGAGGGTCTCGTCGCCGACCTCGATGCGGTCTCCGTGTTCCAGGACTTTTCTCTCGACGCTTTGGCCGTTGACGATGGTTCCGTTGCGGCTCTCGAGGTCGATGATGACGAAGCGTTTGCCGAGGTACTGCACCTTGCAGTGTCGACGTGAGACGCCCTGGGCTCCCTTGAGGGAGAGCTCACAGTCGCTGCTGCGGCCAATGACGACGGTGCCAGCGCTGAGGCCGACAATGGTGCCCTTGAAGATGCCGCGGATGACCTTCAGCTCGGCCTGGTCGAGCATGGAGCCAGCGAAGAGCTTGGTGGCTTGGTCGTCGCCCGGCAGGGGGACTGGTGCGGGGACGGGGGCCGAGCGGGGCGGCGGCCGCGGCACCGGTGGCGGTGGGCCTGCGGCGCCGCCAACCACAGACGGCGACCGCCTGGGCAAGGGCGGGGCAGCCGAGCCGGGGCGGGGTGGTGGTGCTGGCGGACGTGGCGGTGCTTTGTCGCTCATGACTCCCCTGCGACGATAGAGCCTTGCTCGGCCAAACAAAAGCATTCGACCGACGCCCGGGAGGCCGGGGTCGGTCGATGCGGTCGGTCAGGATGTCGACAGCGGGCCTTTGAAGGCGGGGCCCACTGCCGACAGCTGCCCGTGGATCATTTCATGATTTGGATGAGCTCGACGTCAAACACCAGCATGCCGGCGGGGGCACCGGGGCGGCTGGGGACATCGCCATAGGCGAGGTTGCCGGGGATCCAGAAGCGGTAGGTGTCGCCGACCTTCATCAGCTGCAGGCCCTCGGTCCAGCCGGGGATCACGCCGCCGAGGGGAAACTTGGCCGTCTGACCGCGCTTGTAGGACGTGTCGAACATCTTGCCGTCCAGCGTCCAGCCCGCGTAGTGGACCTCGACGGTGTCGGCGGCGGTCGGCATGGCGCCACCGGGGCCTTCTTTGATCACGCGGTAGGCCAGGCCGGTCTTGGTCTTTTTGGCCGACGCGGGGATGGCGGCGACGTCTTCGGGGGTCTTGGGCATCGCCGTGATCTTCACGAGCTCGACGTCAAACACCAGCATGCCGGCGGGCTTGCCGGGGCGGCCGCCGTAGGCGAGCTCTTCGGGGATCCACAGGCGACGGGTCTCGCCCTCGGTCATCAGCTGCAGACCTTCGGTCCAGCCCTTGATGACGGCGTTGAGCGGGAAGCTCGTGGTCTTGCCGCGCTTGACCGACGAATCGAACATCTTGCCGTCGGTCGTCCAGCCCGAATAGTGGACCTCGACGGTGTCTTCCGGGCCGGGCTTGGCGGTGCCGGTGCCGGCCTTCAGCACCTTGGAGGCGAGGCCCGAAGCGGTTTTGGCGGCGTCGGCGGGGGCAGCGGCGACGTCGGCGGGAGCGGGGATGTCGTTGGCCATGGGAGCGTCCGTTTTCTTGGGCGGCGTCGCAGCGGGCGGCGCGTCCTTGGGGGTTTCGGCCGGCGGCGGCTGGCAGCCGGCAGCGACGACGACAGAGGCGAGGGCGACAGAAGTGAAGGCAGTGCGCAAGCTCATGCGCGCTCGATTAGGACGACGCACGCCGGCGCACAAGGTGGGGCGCGTGCTACATGCACTTCCGGGGCGTCTTGATGCGTCGCGGGAAGAGCCCGGGGCGCCGGATGTGACGCTGGACCCGACGTCGACGGAGCGAGCATGCCAGGATGGATTGTCGAACTTGTCCGCCTCGTGGCGGTCCCCGTCATTTTCGGCCTGTGTGCGGCGCTGGCAGCGGTGGGCCTGGTGCCCTGCTGGTACCTGTGGCACGCGATTGCGGCGAGTTTTGGTGACTTCGTCGCCTTCTTGTCGATGCCGTTTCTCTATTTTGTCTGGGGCGTGACCTATTGCGTCGGCGCCGTGCTGTTCAAGTTGGCGCTTTTGTACCATCCCCGCGCGGGTCGCCACGGCCTGTTTGCCTGGCCGGCGGTCGGCTGGGGCCTGACCGGGGCCGTGACCAACTTCGCCAACGTCATGTTCCTCGTCCACTTCAAGGGCACCCCCCTGTTGACGTGGTGGTACCGGGGGCTCGGCGCCAAGATTGGCGCTCGCGTCACCATCAACACCACCCGGATTTTTGACTGGAACCTCGTCACCATTGGCGACGACGTCGTGCTCGGCGGCGACTGCGTCATCATGGCCCACAGCGTCGAGGCAGGGCAGATGCACATGCGGTCCATCGTCATTGGCAACGGCGCCACCGTCGGCGGCGAGGCCAAGGTGATGCCCGGCTGCCGGATGGGGGAAAAAGCCGTGCTGGGCGCGTCGTCGTTGTTGACCAAGGAAACCACGATCCCCGCCCATCAGCTGTGGGGTGGCGTGCCCGCCCGTTTCTTGAAAGATCGCAGCCCGTCGGCGTTGACCGACGAGCCCGTGACGACGACGCCGACGACGACGACGACACCGACGACGACGACGGCCTGAACTCAGCGCGGCCGGGTGTAGATGCTGCGGCCGCCGACGACGACGCTGGCCATGACGATGGCGACCAGTTGCTGGGCGATGGCGCCGGCGCCGCATAACTCGACGACCATGCACAACAGGGCCAGTGGTGCGCTGGCGCAGGCGCCAAACAACGCCGCCAACGCTGCACAGGCGGCTTGTTCCGGCGGCAGGCCCAGGGGACCGGCCAACGTGACGCCGAGGGTGGCGCCGATGACGAACAACGGCGTGACTTCGCCCCCCACGAGGCCCACGCCCAGCGTGACGGCGGTCAGCACCAGCTTGAGGGCAAAGGCCCAAGGGACAGCGACGTCGCCGTGGACGGCGGCCTGCAAGGTCGGCAGGCTCAAGCCCACCAGCGGCTCGGCGCCCGGCACCAGCCAGCAGATGGCGACGACGACCGACCCCCCCAGCAAACCCCGCTGCCAGGGGGGGCGAGGGGACACGGCGCGTTTGACGGCGTGCAGCAGCGTGATGAAGGCGACGCCGACAGCGCCGGTGGCGAGGCCCAGCGCCGCGAAGCGCAGCAGGCCAGGCAGCGTCGGGGGCAGCGACGCCAACACCGGGTAGACGCCGTGGGCCGAGCCCAGGGCGTGCAACAGGGAGTCGCCGACGACGTCACCGCTGATGGCGCCGACCAGGGCGGCCACGGCGGCGCGGGTGTCGACGCGGCGGGCCACGACGACTTCCATCGCAAAGACGCAGCCTGCCACCGGGGTGCCAAAGACGCCGCCGAAGCCACCAGCGATGCCGGCGATGACGAGGTGGCGGCGGGCATCGTCGTCGACCACGTCGGCCGGCAGCCAGCGGCGCAGGGCGTGGACGACGGCGTCGGCGAAGGCGCTCCCCATCTGCACGGCGCTGCCCTCGCGGCCGGCGCTGCCGCCAAACAGGTGGGTCCACCAGGTGCCGAGCAGCGCCACGAGGGCCAGACGCAGCGGGATGGGTTCGCCGCGGCCCTGGTGGGCGACGTCGAGGACGATGGTGGTGCCGCCGCCGGCGCGGGCCCCCAGGCGCGCCACGATCTCCAGCAGCAGGGCGGCGGCGATGGGCAGCAGCGGGACCAGCACCCGGGCCTGGGCGTCGCGGACGGCCGTGACGAGGTTCAGGCCCGCGAGAAAGACGGCGGCGGCGGCACCGGCGACGACGCCGACGAGGGCGGCGCCGCTGACGTCAACGCCCAGCAGGCGTCGCCAGGCGGGCGGCGGCGTCGACGTCGCCCCGGTCACGCGTTCTTGTCCCAACGGGTCAGGTAGCGGTCGATGACGAAGGTGCCAAAGGGCACCAGCGACGACACAAAAGTGATGACCGCGCGCACGAACGTGAGCCGACCCTCCAACAAGACCATCAGCAGCGCCAGGCAAAACGCGATGAACAAGATGCCGTGGGCCATGCCAACGGGGCGCACCGGCTCGGGGATGCCCGCCAGGTATTTCAGGGGCATCGCGACCCCCACCAGCAGCAGGTAGGAGACGCCTTCGACAAAGGCCACCAGGCGGAGACGTCCCATCGAAGAAGCGAGCAGCGAAGTCATGTGGGGCTTGTGCGCCATCGCGGCGGCACTGGCCAGACCCTGCAGCGGGCCTCAACGCTGGTGACGCGAGCACCGGTCGGGCCGGCCATTTTTTTGCGGGGGGACGCGTGGTGACCTACAGACCCCCCAGGCGCCACCCGGTTACACTTGGTGACACCTGGTGATGAAAGGCGACAAAGACCTACATCCGCGACAGAATCGCGGCACGACGGAGTTCCTGTGGCCCGCAAGCAGACGGCGAAGAAGGCGGTGACGGCCCCGACAGCGACGCCATTGTCGTCGTCGTCGTCGGCCACGGACCGGATGTTGGCCAGCGATGCTTCGCTGCGACCGGTGGTCGTCGACGAGCATGTGTTGCTGATGCTGGTGGCGTTGGCCGCCGGCTTCGGGCTGTTGTGGGCCATCCGCGGTGTGCTGTTGCCCCTGCTCTTTGTCGGCGTCGCCACCTTCCTGGGAGCGCCTGCTGTCGCTGCCCTGCAGCGGCGTGGTGTGCCTCGCGCCGTGGGGGCGGCGTTGGTGTTGGCGAGCGCGGGGCTGGTCTTGCTTGCCTTGGCGGCGATGGTGCTGCCGGCGTTGGTGCGAGATCTCGTGGACCTCGTGCGGCGAGCGCCCGATGCGCTGCGGTCCCTCGCCGTGAAGTTTGAAGCGCTGACCGGCGTCGTGGTGCCCACCAACATCAAGGGCGTGTCTGACCTGGCGACCACGGCATGGTTTGATCAGTTGTCGTCGGTGGCCGCCAACGGCGGTGCCCTGATGGGGCAGGGGGCACTCGGTCTCGTTCACGGCGCCACATCAGCACTGGGCTTCGTGGCCCAGGCCCTGATTGTCCCCATCATCACGTTTTTCGTGCTCACCGAACTTCCCGAGGCGAAGCGGGTGGCCTGGGCCCTGTGGCCCGCGCGCGCGCGCGGCGTCATGGTTCGCTACTTGCCCCTCGTCGACGACGCCCTGTCAGGCCTGGTGCGCGGCCAGCTGACCGTCGCGCTCATCATGGCTGGTTTGTATGCCGTCGGCCTCGCCATCGCTGGCGTACCTTCGGCATTGGCCATCTCGGTGTTGGCCGGCGCGGCCTACGTGATTCCCTTTGCGTCGGCGACGGTGTGCCTGATCCTCGCCGCCGCCTTCTCGCTGCTGGAACTCGGCACCGGCGCCACCTGGCCCATGGTCGGCGCCCTCATTACCGCTGGCGCGGTGCAGCTCATCGAGGGCTACCTGCTCACGCCCCGCATCGTCGGCGAGAAGGCCGGACTCTCGCCGTTGGCCACGCTGTTGGCGGTCTTGTGCGGCGGCAGCGCCGCTGGTTTTCTGGGGGTCCTGTTTGCGCTGCCCGTCGGCGCCGTCGTCGCCATCGTCGTCCGCGACGTCGCTCGGCAACGGCTGTCGTCGTCGCCGGTGCTGCCGGCTGTTTCATCTGAGGTGTCTGCATGACCACGACGACGTCACATGGACTGATGCACCGCCTGGTCGGCACCACCACCCTGCTCTTCATCGTCAGTGCGGTTGCGTTGTCGCCGTCGCCAGCGTTCGCCGACGATGACCCGTCGGTGGCCTCGTTTGTCGCCATCAAGAAGGACGTCGAGAACCTTCGAACCGATGCGGAGCGCAAGAAGTACCGTCACCACTATGAAAAGCTGATCGTTCGCCTGCAGGCCGTGGCCAACACGTACCCACGGGGCCAGCGCGCCGACGACTGCGCCTTCGTCGCGGCCCAACTGCTGGAAGAACTCGCCCAGGTCAGCTTTACCTCCGCCGACCGCGCCGCTGCCGTCGACGCCTTCGCCTCGATGGCCGAGCGCTTCCCCAAGAGCAACCTCGCCGACGATGCGCTGGTGGCCGGCGCCCGCCTCACCGACGATATCGGCCGCGGCCGCGGCATGGTCGACAAGGTCATCGCCATGAAGGGGGCCGACGTCAAAAAGGAGGCCCAACTCCTGCGGACCCAGCGCTTCTCCGACGCCGCTGTCAAAGCGGCCAAGACGGCCAAGGCAGCCAAGAAGGCGACGCCGCAGCCATCGCCCGCGGCGAAAACGGCGACGGAGGTGGCGTCGGCGCCTGCGACGTCGACCGGGAAGCCAGCATCACTCACCATCGACCGGGCCCTGGCGCGCGTGGGTGCCGTGCCGTCGACACCATCGACAACGACCGAATCAACGACGACCGTGGCCGAGACCAACCATGAGGGGCACGGTCACGACGAGGAGGGGGAGACCACCGCAGCGTCGACGTCATCAGCGCCGCTGCCGTCGTCGCTCGTGACCACGGTGACCACGACGGGGAGTTCAAAGCAGTACTCGTTGGTGCTGCCCGAGCGCCCCCCACTGGGTACGCCAGCCCGCAAGGTCATGGTCATCCGCCACGAAAAGACCGACACCGACTCGGTCGTGCGGCTGCGCATTTCCGGCGAGGTGGGTGTTCTCAAAGGTGATGTGCCCCCCGGTGAGCGGAGCGCTGGCCGCCGCATCTTCTACGACGTGTCACCAGCCAGGCTCGGGCAGCGCAACATTCAGCCCATCGAGGTCCACGACGGCGTGATCGCCCGTGTCCGCGCCGGCCAATATGACACCGACATCGTGCGGCTGGTCATCGAGCTTGAGGGTGAACGGGAGCCGGCTCTCTTCATCACCAAGAAACCGTTTGAACTGGTGTTGTCGACGCCGCTGAGCCTGCCCCAGCCCGACATCATCGCCGGCAGGGTGTCGCCGGCGCCGCCGACCGCAGCGCCGCCTCCCGACGCCGAGGAGGTCCGGGCTCGCCTGTCTCAGAGC
>CAJBHN010000640.1 GCA_903952805.1 uncultured Myxococcales bacterium
CGTCGTCAGGGTCGGCGGGGGCGCCGTCGACGACGACGCCAGCCTTTTCCAGCCAGGCAACCAACACGGGGGCATGCTCCCGCCCCACCACGGGCACCCGGGGCGCCTCGGACTTGTCCCTCGCATCCGAGATGACGACGAACATGAGCACAAGGGCCAGCGGTCCCAGCAGCGGCGAAAACAACGCCGTCAGCAGGCTTCGGCGATCGCGGGCATTGTCGACAACCTCTTTGACAAGGACCGTCCCAAAGGCCGACCAACCACCCATCATTGCTCCCATCGACGTCGACCAGCGTGACTCAGCGCCGATGTGTCAGAGTCGCCACGTCACCCCGAGCAAGACCTCGGTGGTCCACTCCGGCGCCAACAGCGGGACGGCAAGCAGCGACCCCTCGGAGCCAATCTCGACCCCACCTGCAAGGTCGCGCATGACGAAGTAGTCGACGCCGCCGCCAAGACGGGCGCCGACGTTCCAGTGGACGTCACCGTACCCGAGGGGCCCTCCCAGCGCCGTCGTCAGCTGACCCATCACAAACGGAATGAACGGCGCATCCAGCGCCAGCACCCGATATTTGGCGCCCACGCCAACGTTGGTGTCGACGAAGCCCGGCGCCAGGGTGGGCCGCAGCGACGTTGCCAGACTCCATTCGCCGTCGAAGGACCAGTCGAGGTCGACGCCCATGATCATGCCCGCTGGTGGCGTGGCCTTGGTGGCCACGTTGAGGCGGGCGACGTTGACGCCAGCGCCGGTGACGCCGCGAATCAGAAAGTCGCCAGGACGGACAGTGTAGGCCGATGCCGACGTTGCCCCCAAAGCCACGACGACGGCGACAACAATCGCAGCACCCTTCACAGCCCGCCCCCCTTCTTGGCCAGGGCGGCGCCACCGAGGTAGCGAGCGGCCGTCCCCAAATCTTCCTCGATGCGCAGCAATCGATTGTACTTGGCCACGCGATCGCTGCGGGACAGGGAACCGGTCTTGATTTGACCCGTGCCGCAGGCCACCGCGAGGTCGGCGATGGTCGTGTCGGCGGTTTCACCTGACCGGTGGGACGCGATGCTGCGCCAGCCGGCCCGATGGGCCATGTCGATGGCGTCCAGGGTCTCGGTCAGCGTGCCGATCTGGTTCAACTTGATGAGGATCGAGTTCGCCGACGACGTGGCGATGCCCTTCTCGAGGAGCTTGGGGTTGGTGACGAAGAAGTCGTCGCCGACCACCTGGGTCAGGTGCCCAAACAGCTTGGTAAACGTCGCCCAGCCGGCCCAGTCGTTCTCGTCGAGGGGATCCTCGATGGACACGATGGGATACTTCTTGAGCATGTCGCCCCAGAAGGCCGTCATGGCGGCGGTGTCGATGTCCTTGCCGTCAAACGAGTAGGTCTTCTTGCCCTTGTCGTAAAACGACGACGCTGCAGCATCGACAGCCAGCGCAATGTCCTTGCCGGGCGTGTAGCCGGCGGCGGTGATGGCCTCCATCAGCGTCGAGAACGCGGCTTCGTTGTTGGCGAGGTTGGGAGCGAAGCCGCCCTCATCGCCGACCCCGGTGGAGGCGCCCTTGTTCTTCAGGATTTTCTTCAGCGCGTGGAAGGTCTCTGCGCCCATGCGCAAGGCCTCCTTGAAGGTCGGCGCGCCCACGGGGACGATCATGAATTCCTGGATATCCAGCGAGTTGTCGGCGTGGGAGCCGCCATTGATGACGTTCATCAGCGGCGTCGGCAGCACGCGAGCCGACAGTCCACCGATGTGCCGATACAGCGGCACGCCGTGGGCGTCAGCGGCGGCCTTGGCGGCGGCGACGGAGACGCCAAGGATGGCATTGGCCCCCAGCTTGCCTTTGTTGGCAGTGCCGTCGAGGCTGATCATGGCCTGGTCGAGGCCGACCTGGTCGTCGGCGTCGAAGCCGGCGAGTTCGGGGGCAATGAGTTCGTTGACGTTTTGCACCGCCTTCTGGACGCCCTTGCCAAGGTAGCGGGCCTTGTCGCCGTCGCGCAGCTCAAGAGCTTCATGCTCGCCCGTCGACGCACCCGACGGTACGGCGAAGCGGCCCTCGGCGCCGCTGTCGAGGACGACGTCAACCTCGACGGTGGGATTGCCGCGCGAGTCGAGAATCTCTCTGGCCTGGATATGGACGATGGCGGTCATTCTGGGCTCCGGTCTGACGGGTTCAGGAGAGGTCGACGTCGCGACGGCGCAACAGCGCTTTCGACGACGGCGCCGCTGGCGTAGCATGTCCACATGTTCTGGTGGAAGCCCTACGAAGCCTTGATGGAGCGAAAGCCGGTCTCGGGCGACGTCGCCATTGTGGAACTGCTCGCCAAGGAGTTGGTTGAGTTCCTGGAGGCCTTTCCGCCGGCTGAAGACACCGTCGACTGGTCGGATCCGACCTTCGCTGCCCGCTATCAGGGCAAGCTGGACAGCCTGCCCCGCCTCGACAGTCGCTTCATTGGCATGCTCTTCGAACTGGTGCGCCTGGACCTCGACCACGAAACCGATCGCATCGATTGGCTGCTGCGCAACAACCACCACCGCGACGCATGTCCCACCCCGGCCCACATCGACGCGCTGATGTTGCTGTGGCCGGTGGTCATCGAGCACCTCTACGCCCGCAAAGAGGAATGCCAGGGCATCGTCAAGCGCCAGCACCTGAAGGACCTCTGCCGGCAAACCGAAGAGCGGTTTCGGTCCCGAGCCATCAGCCGGGGATAGTGCCCGTTCCGCCTGGAACAGCGCGGAATGGTTCAGCGACGTGACTGAAACCTGGTTTTCGACAAGACTGGCGCCCGACTGCGACGGCTGAGGCAATCGAGCCTTGGCATGGTCATCGCTTCATGGTCGGCACCACGCCGATTGTCGTCGAGGCAGCAAGGGGTCCGTCATGAATGTGAACAACAACAAGTCTCAGAACCCGATCTTCGACGCCCTCAGCCGTCTAACGGGATCGGTGGCCGCCGAGGCAGGCCGCGCGACCGGCGAACTGCGACAGCACCAGGCCGATGACATCAACAGCATCGGCACCGCTCTCGAAACGGGTGGCTTCCTCGGTGGGGTGCTGCAGGCCTTCGACAAACTCTCTCTCGGCAATGCCGCCGGCAACCTCCTCGACGCCGCCACCGGCCCCGGCCAACTTTCACCGCAGGTCAAGGAGGGCGTAGCCGCCGCCGTCAACGTGTTCGCCGGCAACCCTGTCGCCTTGAAAGACCTGTTCGACATGGCGACGGCGCCCGCCCAACCCGGCGTTCGCCCGGCTCCCGCCAACAGCGTGCCCCCGCCCAACGTCGACCAGCTGCGCGGAAGCCAGCCGCCTGCAGCGCCATCCCGGGGCAACACCGAAGGACGAACGGGCTACGCCGACTCACCGGCGCCGCCGCGCTCGCGGCAGGAAATCACAGTCGTCGTCAACGAGACGGCCATGCCGCTCTCTGATTTCCTGGGCGCCCTTGAAACCCTGCGCAATGACCCCACCATCAAGGCCAAAGCCCCCGACATCTATGCCGTCCTCAACGATCCCAACGCGACGTTGCAGGACGTTGGCATGATCGTGTCGGCCGAGGCCCTGCGCTCCAATCCCGACATTCTCAACGACCCAGCCCTCGCCCCCATCCGCGCCGAGGTGCAACAGCGCATCGACAGTGGCGTTGCGGCCCCCACTGATACCGCGCCGACAGCGGCGACGGGCCAGGGCGACTTCTCGAATTTCATGCAGCAGGCGATGGGTATCTTTGGCCAGCTGGCGGGGCCCCTGGGCATGGGCATGCAACTGCTCGGCGGCCTTCTCAGCAACCCCATCGTCGCGAACTTCATCGCCCCCGCCCTCGTGCAGGGCTTGAATTTTCTGGTGCCGGGGCTTGGCCTGGCCCTGGGGCCCATGCTGCCCATGCTGCTGCCCCTGGCCGGGCAGGCTTTGAGCGCGGGCGGCGGCATGCTGGCCGGCGGCGCTCCCGGCGCTGGCGGCGCCCCAGGGGGCGGGTCACCCGACGCCCTGGGCGGCCTGCTCAACACGGTCGTCGGCGCCTTCGCCGGCGGCGGCGCCCCCGCCCTGCCCCTCGGCGCCATCGGCCTGGCAGGCTGATCGGAACGCTCGCGTTCCAGCTGGGCCGATGCCCACGCTGGTTGCCGTATTTTCATTCGTATTTTCAATCACTTGCAGACACAAATCATTGGCACGCCGCTGGCTTTACTGCTGGCAACACTCGGAGGACGACATGAGCTCAGTCAAGAACGACCCCGCCACGGCGCTGGGCAACCTGTGGAACAGCGTTGTGAAAGAAGGCGCTCGCGCTGCAGGCGAAGCCCGCAAGCTCGTGGCCGAAAGCATCGACGACATCGGCAAGGCCACAACGTCCGGCGGCGTTGTTGGCGGCGCGCTGCAGGCCTTCGAGGAGCTGTCGCCCGGCAACTTTGCCGCCGGTGCCGTCGACGTGTTGACGGGCCGAGGTGAGCTCGACCCAAAACTGGCGGCAGGCATCCGCGGCGGCGTCAACCTTTTGGTCGGCGCGATGGTTCCGGGGCCGGGGCTGCTGCTTCAGGCGCAAGCGCTCAAGGATGCCGCCGGCGCCTTCGGCATGCTGGGGGGGGCACCGACATCGCCGGCGTCGCCACCGGCTGGCCAGCACCCCGGTGCCACCCAGCAGCAGTCCCCCGAGCGCCCGAGCGAGGCTGGCCGCCGAACGGGCGGCTCTCCCACCGGCCGTGCAGAGTGGAGCACCGAGAAGCGGGCCCGCATCGAAGAGGCCAAGGCGAAGGCCAAGGAGGAAATCAAGAGCAAGGCCCGCGAGGCCAACCAAAACGGGCGCATCGCCGATTTGGAGGGACGCGTCGCTTATCTCGAAAAACTGATGGGCGTTCAGGAGAACAAGCCTGGCGGCGGCTACGGCGGCAACACCGACGTGAGCGGTGGCTTCGTCACCATCGATTTCTCCTCGCTGAAGGGCAGCGACCTGCGCCGGGGTGTCGACCGCCTCAAGGACAACATCAGTGGCGCCGACGATGAAATCAGCCGCATCCTCGACAACCCAAATCTCTCATTTGAAGACATGATATTC
>CAJBHN010000641.1 GCA_903952805.1 uncultured Myxococcales bacterium
ACAACCTTCAGATCGAGCTGCTGTTCGGCACTGGCAGACTTGCCAATGAAGTCGAGCAGGTTCGACATCGAGTTTTGGTTTTGACGCTTGAGGGACT
Organism: uncultured Myxococcales bacterium; assembly: GCA_903952805.1. GTDB lineage: Bacteria > Myxococcota > UBA727 > UBA727 > VGSZ01 > VGSZ01. Next base: position 98 of record CAJBHN010000641.1, read on the forward strand.
CTTCGCGGCCCTTTTGGGCACGGTGCTCGGCGACAGCGCGCGCGTTTTTCTCGTCAACGACGGCGTTGAGCCTGTCACCAGCATCAGGGACCCCGCTGAGACCGAGGACCTGAACGGGCATTGAGGGCCCGGCCTCTTTGACCTGATGGCCGCGGTCGTCGATCATGGCGCGGACGCGACCGGCATGCTCACCAGCGACGATGTAGTCGACGATCTTGAGCGTGCCTTCTTGGATGAGAATGGTGGCCACTGGGCCGCGACCCTTGTCCAGTTCGGCTTCGATGACCGTGCCCTCGGCTTTGCGGTCGGGGGCAGCCTTGAGGTCGGCCACCTCAGCCACGAGCAAGACGCTCTCAAGCAGCTTGTCGATGTTGAGACCCGTATGAGCCGACACCGGCAGCATGATGTTCTCGCCGCCCCATTCTTCGGACACGAGTCCGTATTCGGTGAACTGCTGCATGACGCGCTCGGGTTTGGCTCCGGGCTTGTCGGCCTTGTTCAGCGCCACGATGATCGGCACCTTGGCGGCCTGGGCGTGCTTCAACGCCTCGACCGTCTGGGGCATGACGCCGTCGTCGGCAGCACACACCAAGATGACGATATCCGTGACCTGGGCGCCACGAGCGCGCATGGACGAGAAGGCGGCGTGACCGGGGGTGTCCAAGAAGGTGATGCGCCCATTGGGCGTCTCGACCTGGTAGGCGCCGATGTGTTGGGTGATGCCGCCGGCTTCGCCACTGGCAACGTTGGCGTTGCGGATGCGGTCGAGGAGGCTCGTCTTGCCGTGGTCAACGTGACCCATGATCGTGACGACTGGAGCGCGGGGCGCCAACGTGCCCTTCTCGAGGGAGGCAATCTTCTCGTCGAGGAGATTCTCTTCCGTGAAGGCAACGTTTTTGACCTCGAAGCCGAATTCCTGGGCGATGAGTGACGCGGTGTCGAGGTCGATGGTCTGGTTGACCGTGACCATCATGCCCATGGAGAACAGCTTGGAGATGACCTGGCCGGACTTGATGGCCATCTGGTGGGCGAGGTCGGCGACGCTGATGAGGTCGTCCATTTCGACGACGCGCTTGTGCGCTGCTGCCTGAGTGACCTCGGTCTGCTTACCCTTTTTGCCCGTGCGACGCTTCTCGCCGGGGTTGAACCACATATCACGCCCGCCCTGGGCGCGGCCACGACCGCGATCGCCGTCGCGGCGCGCACCGGGGGCGCCGGGGGCGCCAAGAGCCCCGGGGGCGGCCCCACTGGTGACATCGACCATCGTTGGGCCAGCGAAGCGATCGTTGATGACCCGGACTTCACGAATCGGACCACGACCTGGAGGACCGGCGCGGCGCGGACCGGACGGACCGAGGACCCGGCCTTCGCCTGCCAGGCGGGCTCGAATGGTGTCGGCGTCGATGACCCGGGTGATATTTTGGGCGCCAGGAGCGGCAGGCGCTGCGGGCGCCTGGGGGGGCGCGGCAGGCAGGGGCGCAGCACGAGGCACGTCGTCGACAACAGGTGCCTTCGGCGTTGCGACAGCCTGGACAGCCGCTGTCGGTCCGGCCACGGGCTCTGCCGCCGCGGGAGGCGCAGCGATGACCACCGCAGGCGCCTGTACCGGCTCACGAGCGGCTGGAGCCTCGACGGCGACACGGATGGCGGGGGCGACGGCAGGGGCGGCGACTGGCTCCGGGAGCCGAATCGGGCCGCGGACAACAACGGCCTGCGACGCGGTGGGACGCAGCAGAACTGGGCGCTGCTCTGGCTCGGGCACGTGGACCACTTCGACCTCAGGGGTCGGCGCGCTGCGTCGTACCACAGTGGATCTCACAGAAGGGGCAGGCTGCTTTGGCTGCGAAGCGTTGAGGAGCTTCATGGCGTCCGCTTCTTCGACAGCGGACGAGTGCGACTTGATGTCGATCCCGGCCTTGTTGAGCTTCTCGATAAGCTCTTTGTTCTCGAGACCGAGCTTCTTCGCCAGCTCGTGAACGCGCACTTTCACCATGAACGGACCAACCTTCTGAAAAACCGCGTCGTCGGCGTGCCGACGACGAAAACTTGCAGACCCTCGATCACTCAAGGGTGCGGTGTGAACACCGCCTGCGATGTTGTGATGTGTCAGGCGACTTGCTGCAAGGGGGCTGGGCAGGAATTCACCGTCCATAGCCCCCGCGGTGTCGGGCGGCTGCCGCTGGCAACAGCAAGTCACTTCAGGAAATCAACCCCTGTCGCACCGCCGGCGACGTCATCCACCCGTTGCGCGTGCGCGAGGATTGCCCGGCGAGGCCACCAACTCTGGAGCCAGCGCAGCCATGGCGGCACGGGCGGCGGCCTGCACTTCTGCGTCGGGGTGTCCTGTCGTCAATGTAAAGAGCCACGGAACAGCGCGCGGAGATCCCGACGCCTTGACGGCCTCGATGCACATTCGCCGCACCAAAGGGGGTTGGCGGGCTGAATGGTTGATGATGGCGTCGACGGCGTCGGGGTCGGGGTCGGCCAGCACCGTGAGCGCCTGGAGGGAAGCGGTCGCCATGCCTTCATCGCTGCTGTTGAGCAGGCGGACCAGCGACGGGGTTACGCGCCGATCGTTACGAGAAACCAAGGCCAACATGGCTTGTCGTCGCTGGGATTCGCTGGTTGTGTCGTCCGAAAGCCACCCGAGCAGGGTCTCGCTGTCCAGACTGTTCGCTGCTCTGGCTTGCTGGATTTGGCGAATGGCGTCGCGCAATGCCTGGGCGATGAGCGCGTCGGGGTTCATTTGGCCCTGGGCCGTGGCCACAGAATGGCCACGCCCGCCCGAGCGATCATTTTCGACCACCTCCACAAACAGCGACAATGACGATGTCGAAATGCCTGCAGGATGGCTTTCGAGGTCAGCTGGTGTCGTCGTTGAGAAGGACTCGACCCGGACCCTGAGGACCAGCCCGTCGTTGGCCTCGTCGACGACGACGCCGCGGGTTGATGTCAGCACATCGCCAACGATACGTCGAACTTGCTCGCGATCAACGTTGGCGGCGATGGCGGCGGGGGAGACATCGATCAGCACTTTACGAACATGCAGGTCATCCCCCGGCGGTCCACTGAGCCAGAAAATGGCTGCGAAGGCCGCGAGTACCAAGGCGACGACGCTGAGGAGGACTTTGCCCGCTTTCATGAGCTGAACGCCGTGTCGTCGACGGTCCCTCTCAGGGCGGCAACGACTTTGGAGGGCACTTGTCGCCCGAGGACCTGCTCCATGCGCAGGCTGGCCCGCACGAGCTTGTGCAGGTCGACCCCAGACGCGACGCCCATGCCATCGAGCATGTACACGAGGTCTTCGGTGGCCACGTTGCCCGACGCCCCAGGCGCATAGGGGCAGCCACCCAGGCCGCCGGCAGCGCTGTCGAAGGAGCGGATACCTTCTTCAAGGGCGACGGCGATATTGGCGAGGGCGGTGCCACGGGTGTCGTGGAGATGCAGAGCAATTCGGTTGATGTCGACGCTGCCCTTGATGGCCCTGATCAGGTTCACGGTTTGCCTGGGATTGCCGACGCCAATGGTGTCGCCGAGGGAGATCTCGCTGCAGCCCATCTCCATCAAACGGACCGCCACGTCGATGACCGACTGTATCGGGACAACGCCTTCGTATGGGCAGCCCATGACGCAGGAAACATAGCCGCGAACGGAGACACCATCGGCGCGAGCGCGGTCTGTGACCTCCGCATAGCGGGCGAGGGCCTCGGTGGTGCTCGCGTTGACGTTTTTCTGGTTGTGGCTTTCGCTGGCGGCCAGAAAAATCGCGACTTCGTCGATACCAGCGGCGCGGGCACCCTCGTAGCCTTTGACGTTCGGGGTCAATACCGAGAAGCGGGCCCGTCCGGCCAGGGGTTCTTGTTGGGTGGCACGCGCGACTTCGGCATGATCGGCCAACGGCGGAATCCAGCGCGGGTTGACGAAGGCTGTGGCTTCAATGTGTTGCAGGCCCGCATCCACCAGGTCGGTCAAAAACGCGATCTTCGCGCGCGTGTCGACAACGATTTTCTCGTTTTGCAGACCATCTCTGGGACCGACCTCGGTCAGCCGCACCCGATCGGGAAGTGACGAAAACAGCACAGGTCACCCTAACAAGCCGACGCAGCAATAACAGCCCGCCTCTTTCGCTGATTGCTCGGCTTCCCTGGTCATGCCGCGCAGCGTGCGAGCCGGAAAGCCGGCCAGGGCAAGCATGGTCAGGCATATGAGGTCCAAGTGTCGATCGATGACGTGGTGGCCTTGCAGGCAACCTGGCCGACCACGCCGCGCCAGCGATCCGCGAGGTCGCCGCAACAGGGCCTGCTTACATTGCCGCACATGTCAGACCCTCGGATGCGCCATGAAGTCGTGCCCGCAGGAGACCGAATGATGGGTGCCGGGATTCTGGAAACTACCGACCGACCGTCGAGAGTGCGATGTTGCTTCCTGCATGGCCGACCTCGTCCCGTCTCATCACCGCGTGCTGTTGGTGGGGCCCCGTGTTGTCGGCCTCAAACTGCTGTTTGAAAATCGTCGTTTCAGGGTGATGGCCGCGCCTGAGGGCGTCGATGGCATGGCCCTCCTCGACGCGGAGCCATGTGACCTGGTGCTGCTGGAACTCAACCTTGGGGACTTGACGGCAACGGAGTTCCTGATGGCTGCGCGCCAGGGGCACCCCAGGTCGACCTTTCTCTTGATCGACGATGTCGCCCGCGCGGGTCAGATCGTGAGGGCCATGCAGGCCGGCCTTGATGGCTTTCTCGCCACGCCACCGGATGAAAACCGCCTTTTCTTCGAGGTCGATCGGCATCTCCGACGTGTTCAAGGCAAGCCCGATGACCCAGCCGGCTTCGAGGAACACGCGACGCAGACGACGATGACGACGATGGCCGATGTGGAGGCAGTGCCCGGTACACCTTCTGACAGCAACGAGCTGGAGCGGGCCCGCCAGACCATTGCAACGCTCCAACAGGATGTATTTCGCTTCGAGGCGGACGCCCGCCGGTACAGCGAGGTTCAGCAGGCGCTGGGCGACCACCTTCAGGCACGCCTGGACGGCGATGAAGCCATGCGCCTGCGAGAGCGTCTTGGCCTCGCCCAGGTCGGTGAGATCGAACTCATGACCTTGCGCGGCGATGTTCAGCAGCTTCGCCAAGTCAAGCGCGACCAGGAGGTGCGCATCGAGCAGGTCCTTCGTGACTTGAAGGCTGCCCGCGCCGCGGCCTTGGCGACGGATGATCTACGGCCGACAGTGGAGACGTCGATGCCGACGCAGCCGGTGGCCCCCGCAGGCGCCTTGGCTCGTATTGCTGAACTCGAAGCCGACGTGGCGATGTGGGAGATGCGGGGGCTTGGCCTTGAAACGACGCTGCAGGCAGCGCAGCGCGACCTGAACCTCGCTGAGGAGGATTTCGAAACGGCCATCTTGGAGGCTCGAGCCACCGCGCGGATCGCCTTGGACGCGCTTGGCCTTGAGCGAGATGTCGCCATCCGCGCGCACGCCGACCTCAAACAGCGCAGCGTCCTGCTCGAGTCGGAAATCGAACGCCTGAGTGGGGCTTTGGCTCAGGCAGATGCCGCTCGAGTCGCTTCAGATGTACGACGTGTCGAAGAGCAACTGGAGACGGATCGACTTCAGCGACGAGTGCTGGGGGCGGAGCAGGCTGCGGCTGACGCCAACGCCCGAAGCGTCGAAAGTGAGATCCGACGCACAGCAGCCGCCGACGACGCCATCACCGCTGCTGCTGACGCCGCCCTGGTCGCTGAACGCGCGAGGCTGCATGGCATCCATCAGGCTGAAGTTTCCGTCGAGAGGGCAGACTTTGAGCGGCAGCGGACTGCTGCGCTTGAGCTGTCCATGGCCGCGACCGCCGCAGCCAGCGACCGAGCCAGCGCGACCCTCCGACAAGCCATCACAGTCGAACGTGATCGTGCCCATCAACAGCAGCGCATCGCCGTTGCCGAGGCTGTCGCTGCCGTCGAGAGCAACGCCGGGCAGCGGATGGTGTTGTTGCGAGAAGAGTTGGAGGCACAAGTCGTCTCTGCTCAAGATGCTGCGCGCGAGGCGCGTGAGCGCGCCGATGACTTTGAGCTGCAGCTTGAAGAGGCGCGGACCCGCACCGAGTTCCTCCAAGAAGATGCCGCCCGCGTTCACCAATCAGCTGAGGAC
>CAJBHN010000642.1 GCA_903952805.1 uncultured Myxococcales bacterium
GGCGCTGGCGCTGCCGGCGCTGTCGGATGAAGGCTCTGTCGACTTTGACAGCATCGACGACATCGACCTGGCCGCAGCCGGCCTGGACGAACTGGCCCGTCAGCTCGGGCTCGAGGGCCTGGTGCCTCGTGCAGCCGCTCCCGTGCGCGCCGACGACAGCCTTGACGGCTTCGGTGTCGTCCACGCTGACGACGGCGAGTACCACGAGGTCGACGCCGACGACGTCGAACTGGTGGCGGTCACCACGCCCGCCAACCCCATGCGCGCCATCGTGATGACCAGGCCTGTCGTGCCGCTTGACGACGTCGATGCCCTCGAAGGCGACGACGACCACGACGCTGAACTCGCCGCCGACTTCGATGACGACGGCCTGTCCCTGGCCAGCGCCGTCGACGATGACTACACGCCGCACGGCACGCCACGGCTGCCGTCGTCGCTGCTGGCGGGCCTGTCGGCCGCCGCCGTCGGCTTTGACGACGACGACGCCACGCCGCCTCTCGGCACCTTGAGCTTGCGTCACCGCCCCAGCCTGGAGGCCCCGTCGGCGGTGCGCTTTGTGGTCGCTGAGGCTCCTGCCCGCCCCCGCAAGGAGGCCCTCTCTGCCGGTGAGATTGCGCGCAATCGCCTGCGGGCGCGGGACCTCTACCTCATCGCGCTCGACGACATCGCCGGCAAAGATGCGCGCAGCGCCATGGTCCACCTGCAACTCGCGCTGGCCTATGACGACGAGACGCCCCTCTACCACGACCTGCTCGCCCAGCTTGGTCGCACGCTCGACAAGCTCGAGGCCGTCGAGGGCTGAGCCTCACGCGGTCACGGCCGGCACGCACGCGCAACGGGGACCTCGGGGTCCCCGTTGCTTTTTGGCCGTCGCCGTCGCCGTCGCCGTCGCCGTCGCCACGGTCGGACATGGATGCCGTCAGGCAGCGGGCACGAAAAAGGGGGCCAGCGGCCCCCTTTCACGTTGCTGCCTGGCCCCTCGGCCGGAGCTGCCTTCAGGCCGTACCAGCCATCTTGGCGACTTCGGCGGCGAAGTCGTCGGCGCGCTTTTCGAGGCCCTCACCGACCTTGAAGCGGTGCATGGCCTTGACGGAGATCTCGGTGCCGAGCTCCTTGGCGATCTTCTCGATGTGCTTCTGGACGGTGAGCTTGTCGTCCTTCACGAAGGACTGCTCGAGGAGCACATTGTCGGCGAACCATTTGTTGGCGGCGCCTTCGGCAATCTTGTCGAGGATCTTCTCGGGCTTGCCGTCGGCCTTGGCCTTCTCACGAGCAATGCTCTTTTCGGCCTCGATGACGGCGGCGTCGGCTTCGCTGCGGTGCAGGATGGTCGGCGACGATGCCGCGATCTGCATGGCGACGTCCTTGGCGAGAGCCTTGACGGTCTCGCTGCTGCCCTTGGCGGCGTCGGCGACGCTGAGTTCGACGATGACGCCGATGGAGCCGCCCATGTGGCTGTAGCTGCCCAGCACGCCTTCAGCGCGAGCCAGACGGCGCAGGCTCATGTTCTCGCCGATGGTCGAGATCTTGTCGGTCAGCATGTCCTTGACGGTCTTGCCACCCATGGGCGCGGCCGCGAGGCCGTCGATGTCGGCGGGAGCCACCTTGACGACCGTGCCGGCGAGGTCCTTGACGAAGGCCTGGAAGTCGGGGTTCTTCGCGACGAAGTCGGTCTCACAGTTGAGCTCGACCATGGCAGCGACGTTGCCCTCATGGACGATGCCAACGAGGCCTTCGGCGGCGATGCGGCCGGCCTTCTTGGCGACGGCGGCGAGGCCTTTTTCACGCAGCCAGGTCACGGCGGCATCGAGATTGCCGTCGGTGGCTTGCAGGGCCTTCTTGCAGTCCATCATGCCCGCGGCGGTTTTCTCGCGGAGGTCTTTCACCATTGCTGCAGTGATTTCGGCCATGTGTCGCTACTCCCGAAAGGGGTGGGGGGAAAAGGATCCCCACCTGTGTGCCGACGACAGCGCCGTCCGGCAACCCCTTTCCGACCGCAGCGCCGTGCGGCCCCACCGGAGAAGTCGGCCGAGGGTCAGCCGAAGAAGTCGTTGGAGAAAAACACGATGACGGCGGCCACCGAGCGCTTGCTGCCGTGATCGCCGCAGCAGTTGGAGGCCGACCCCCACGACGAGCCCCCCTTCCTGATGGTGCCGCCCGACTCGATCGAGCCGATGCTGGAGCCACCCTTGCGCAACGTGCCATTGGATTCGATCGTGCCGATGCTGGAGCCACCCTTGCGGATCGTGCCGTCGCTCTCGACCTTGCCGATGCTGGAGCCGCCCTTGCGCACAGTGCCGTCGCTGTCGAGCTTGCCCACCGAGCTGCCGCCAATTCGGATGGTGCCGTCGTCTTCGATGACCGCCCACGACGAGCCGCCCTTGCGCAGCTCCACCTTGGCGGCAGCGGGCAGGGCCGCCAGGGACACAACAACAGCGACGAGGAGGGTTTTGACGTTCATGGCGACCATCCTGCCACCATCACGCCGTCGACGTCATGCCCGCGATCACACCGCCGGCAGCGCCTGGCAGGTCGGGCACAACACGGTGGTCCGTCCCGCCACCGTCGTCGTCGACAGCGACGTGCCACAGCGCAGGCAGGGCTCGCCGCCACGGTCGTAGACCTGAAAGGGAGACGGAGCGCCGCGGTTGGCGTAGCGCCAGGCCAGTTCGTCCTTCGAGGCCGTGATGCTGGCCCGCAGGGCGTGGCGGATCGATCGGTGGAGGTTGACCACGTCGTCGTCGCTGAGCGCCTCGGTGCGCGTCAGGGGATGCAGTCGCGCGAGCCACAGGCTCTCGTCGGCGTAGATGTTGCCGAGGCCGGCGACGACGGCCTGGTCCAACAGCGTCGCCTTGATGGGGCGGCGTCCGCGCAGCCGCTGCCGCAAGACCAGAGGGGTGAAGGCGTCGTCGAGGGGTTCGGGGCCGAGGCCTTTGAAGGCAGCGTCGAGGTCGACGCACAGCTCGACGTGGCCAAAGCGGCGGGGGTCGGTGAAGACGAGGACGCTGCCGTCGTCGAGGTCGGCTGCCAGGCGCACGAAGCGCGGCGCAGCGGTTGCGGCCGCCCGCACGTGGACGTCACCGGTCATCTTGAGGTGGATGAGCGCGGTGGCGGTGGCGCCGTTGGCACGGGCGAGGTCGACGACGATCCACTTGGCGCGCCGCCAGACCGCCGTCACCGTCGCCCCCGTGAGCAGGTCTGTGAGCAGCCGGGCATCGCCGACGACGACGGCGGGATCGGGCAGGTGCACCGTCATCACAGTCCGGCCCACCAGGGCCGTCTCGCCGTGGCCGCCGTGGCGCAGGCGCCAGCAGATGGTTTCGACCTCGGGCAGTTCAGGCATCATCCACCTCCACATGATCAGACCATGTCGCGATACACCCACCTACACGGCCCACCGGGCCTGACAGCGCCCCACAGCGCCTGACAGCAACCGACAGCAACCGACCTGTGACGATGCCAACTCGGTGGCATCAAACGACCCATGACCGTTCCGGCGCTGCGCATCCAGACCCTCGTTGACCGTCCCGTCCGCCCCGACGGCGACCACGTGTTGTATTGGATGACCGCCAACCGCCGCACGTCGTGGAATTTCTCGCTGGATCGGGCCATCGAGCATGCCACCGCCTTGAACAAGCCCCTGCTGGTGCTGGAGCCCTTGCGCGTTGGCCATCGCTGGGCCAGCGACCGCTTTCACGCATTCGTCGCCCAGGGCATGGCCGACAACGCCCGCGCCTTCGCCGCTGCTGGCGTCGCCTACCACCCCTATCTCGAACCCAGCGCCGGCGCCGGTCGCGGCCTGCTGGAGGCCCTGGCCGCCAACGCCGCCGTCGTGGTCGCCGACGACTGGCCCAGCTTCTTTTTGCCCCGCATGCTGCAGTCGGCGGCGACCCGGCTCGCCACCCTCGGGGTTCGCTTGGAGGCCGTCGACAGCAATGGCCTCGTGCCCCTCCGTGCCGCCGGCGACCAGGTCTTTCCCACCGCCTATGCGTTTCGGCGCTTCCTGCAAAAAACCCTGCCTGCTCATTTGTTTCACCGACCCGCCGCGACGCCGCTGTCTGCAGAGACCCTGCGCGCCTTGCCGACGGCGACGCTCCCGGTCGACGTGCTGCGCCGGTGGCCGGCGCCGACTGACCTGTCGGGGTCGGTGGCGTCGCTGCAGTCGTTGCCCATCGACCACCGCGTCGGCCCCGTCGATGTGCGCGGCGGCGACATCGCGGGCCGTGCCTGCTTGAAGGAGTTCGTGGGCCACAAGCTGGCTCGCTTCGCCGAGGACCGCAGCCCCCCCGACGTCGACGGCCAGTCGGGGCTGTCGCCGTGGTTGCACTGGGGCCATCTGTCAGCCCACGAGGTGGCCGACGCCGTGTGGCGCCAGGAGGGCTTCACGCCGGACAAGCTCTCGAACAAACCCACGGGCTCTCGCGAGGGCTGGTGGGGCTTGTCGACGTCGGCGGAGGCGTTCCTCGACCAGCTCGTGACCTGGCGGGAGCTGGGCTTCAATTTCACCAGCCGCCGCAACGACTACGACGACTTCACCTCGCTGCCGCCGTGGGCCCAGACGTCCCTGTTGGCGCATATGAGCGACGAGAGGCCCAAGACCTACACGCTGCAGCAGCTTGACGACGCTGCCACCCACGACCCCTTGTGGAATGCGGCCATGAAACAGCTCAAAGAGCAGGGCTTCATCCACAACTACCTGCGCATGCTGTGGGGAAAAAAAGTGCTGGAGTGGAGCGCCGATCCGCGCGTGGCGTATGCGACGCTGGTCGAGCTCAACAACCGCTACAGCATCGACGGCCGCGATCCGAATTCGACCAGTGGCATCGCCTGGGTCTTTGGCCGCTACGACCGGCCCTGGGGCCCCACGCGGCCCATCTACGGCGTCATCCGCTACATGACGTCGGACAACACGATGAAAAAGCACGCCTGCAAGCAGTACCTGCTGCGCTGGAATAAATCGTCGGCGGCGCCGGGGAAGTCATCGCTGACGTCGCCGTCGTCGACGACGCAGCCCCGCTTGTTGTGAGCGGTCGTCAGCGCGGCTCGGGTTCGCTGCCAGGCGGCGCCGGCGCTCTCACCAGACAGCTCTCGACCCGATCGATGTCGCGGGCGACGTCGAAGCCGACGGTGGCGCTGGCCTCGATGGCTGCACGGCGCACGGCGTCGGTGGTGATGGGGCGCTTGGCGGCAAAGACGATCTGGTTTTCCTCTTGCTTGGCTCGCGCCCAACTGCAGTCGGGAAACACCGTCGTCAGCCGATCGATGATGGTCGCGGCGGCGCGGTCGCTGACGAGCGCCACGTTGACCATCAGCACGCCGTCATCGGTCAGCAGATGCCGCAGCTGTCGGAAGAATGTCGGCGTCGACAGCGTCGCTGGCATGTCGTCGCCGGAGAAGGCGTCGAGGAAGATGACGTCGTAGCGGCCTTCTCGCACGTCGGTGCGGGCGACGTAGTGGGCCGCGTCGTCGATGATGATGTTCAGGCGTGGTGA
>CAJBHN010000643.1 GCA_903952805.1 uncultured Myxococcales bacterium
CTTGGTCTGCTTGGTCTGCTGACCATCACAACCGGCTGCATCGTCGAGGCCGGGGAGGAAGCCCTGGTCGTGCAGCCGGGTGCGCATGGAGCCGCTGCAGAACCCGGTCCGTGGCGCGTCTCGGTCTACGACGTCGGCGATGGTCATCGCCTGTATGCGCCATCGACGCTGACCGCTGAACGTGATGCCTCGATGTTTCCGCTGCCCATGGTGCTCTTTTCGCCGGGCTTTTCGGCCTCGCCCGGTGACTACCAAGGCACGATCGAACACCTGGCCTCGCACGGGTTCGCCGTCGTCGCTGCCGACCACGGCTTCAGCTTTGTGTCTGCTCTGGCTTGCATGACCCAGCGTGACGGCCTGCAGCGGGCGCTGGCGGCGGCCAACCAGGTTCGCCTGCTGGCGCGCACCCCGGGCCATGACCTCTTTGGCGTCGTCAGTGATCGCCAGGGTATGGCGACGGTGGGGCATTCCTACGGGGGCAAGCTCTCGCTGTGGCTTGCCCAGGAGCAGGACGTGCGCGTCGATGCGGTGGTGGCTCTCGACCCCGTGGATGGCGGCGACGACCGTCGTCCAGGCTATTGCGACGCTGCCAGCGCCGTCGACGGCTTCCCCAGCCTCGCTGAGCGTCTGCATGGTACGGCGATGCCGCCGGCGCTCGTGCTGACGGCGGGCTTGTCGGGGGCATGTGCCCCGGCCGACGGCAACGGCGCGGTGCTGGCGGCTGCCATCGACGACGACCCAGACGACCCGGTCGATGTCATCGAATTGGCCCTGCCCCGGGCGACGCACACCGACTTCATCGACGACGTCGAAGATGGCGACTGCGCCGCCTGCGGCTTGTGCCCGGCGAGCGAGGAGGTGGGGGCCGACGTCCTGCGCCTGGTGCGGGGCGTGACGGTCTCGTTTCTGCGCCACCGCTTCCTGGGCGATGGGCGTGACGCCCACTGGCTCCTCGACGCGGCCGTCATGGGCGACGACGTGCAGGTGGTGGTCGCGAAGTTCTGACGTCGCTTGCGTGAGGCGACCAGGTGGCTCAGGTGACAGCCCAGCAGCTGCTGGTTCACGTCGTGACGAGCGCGACGAGCGTGACGAGCGTGGTGACAATGTCTTGAAAGGTACGACGTCGCTGCTGCAAGCCGTCCAAATGAGGTGGTGGCGCTTGGGGGTGGTCGAGGAGGTGTCGACCGGGTCGTCGAGTTGCGTCGGCGACGCTCTCCGTGGGATCACCCAAAGCCTATGAACACGAGCGCCAAGAAGAAGCCGTCGTCGAAGTCATCCAGCCGCTCGGCCAGCAAGCCCAGTGGCAAGGCCGCCAAAGCCAGCCCCAAGCGGCCAGGCAAGGGGGCTGCGGGCAAGGGGGCGGCCATTGCGGGCGTCGACAAGAAAATCTTCGTCCTCGACACCAACGTGCTGCTGCATGACCCGCGCGCCATGTTCCTCTTCGAAGACAACGATGTCGTCATTCCCATCTACGTCGTCGAGGAAATCGACACCTTCAAGAAGGATTTGAGCGAACTTGGCCGCAATGCCCGTCAGGTGAGCCGCTACCTGGACCAACTCCGTCAAGACGGTTCGCTGGCCACCGGGGTGAAGCTGGACCGCGGCGGCGTTTTGCGGGTCGCCACGACGCATATGGCCTTGCCCGAAGAGGTCACGATGGACCGCGGGCAGGACAGCAAGATCATGGCGGTGGCGCTCGAGTTGAGCATCGCCAACAAGAAGAGCGGTCGGGTCGTGGTGTTCATCACCAAGGACACCAATCTCCGCATCCGCGCCGACGCCATCGGTATCTACACCGAGGACTTCGAGCCCGAGCATGTGCAGATCGATGACCTCTTTCGCGGGTGGCAGGAGGTCGAGGTCGAAAGCCAGCTCATCGACAAGTTCTACGCCGAGGGCAGCGTCGAGCTGCCCGATCCCTACTACGCGCCCAACGAGTACATCTGCCTCGTCGACAAGGACAAGCCGACCCGCACGGCCCTTGGTCGCTCCAACTTCGACCACGAGGCCGGCACCAACCGCATGATGCCGATCGACAGTTACAAGGCCGGCGTGTGGGGCATCCGCCCCAAGAATCGTGAGCAGAACTTTGCGCTCGACGCCTTGCTCGACGACCGCATCCAGCTGGTGACGTTGGTGGGCAAGGCCGGTTCGGGCAAGACGCTGTTGGCCATCGCCGCCGGCCTCGCCAAGGTCACCGACCAAAACATCTACCAGCGCATGCTGGTCAGCCGGCCGATCTTTCCGCTCGGCAAAGACCTCGGCTACCTGCCCGGTGACGTCGAGGAGAAGCTCAATCCGTGGATGCAGCCCATCTTTGACAACGTCGAGTTCCTGATGGGGCTGACGCAGAAGGAGAAGAAGCGGGGTCGCTCCTACAAGGAGCTGATGGACCTCGGCATCGTGCAGATCGAGCCCTTGACCTACATCCGTGGTCGCTCGATTCCGCAGCAATTCATGATTGTCGATGAGGCGCAAAATCTCACGCCCCACGAGGTCAAGACGATCATCTCTCGCGCTGGCGAGGGCACCAAGATTGTGCTGACGGGTGACCCCTACCAGATCGACAATCCCTATGTGGATCAGACCAACAATGGTCTCATCCACGTCGTCAACCGCTTCCGCGCCGAGAAGATCGCCGCCCACATTGTGATGACCCGCGGTGAGCGTTCCGAACTCGCCGAAATCGCCGCCAACCTGTTGTGAACGTGTCACCTCGACGGCTGCCGCAATGGTCGTCGAGGTGTGGGTGGCTTCGTCGGGGTCTGCTTCCGCCATCGAGGACCGCATGTGGAGTCGTGAGCAGCTCGAGGGCGAAATCGATGAGGTCCGGGACCGCATCAATCGGCACCGCCGTGAACTGTCGACGTGGTTCGTCAATCGTCAGGTTGAAGTTGATCTCATGACCGTATGCGCGACGGCCCAGGAGCCGCTGCTGTTTGTGGGGGCGCCCGGCACCGCCAAGAGCGACCTCGTGTTGAAGTGGGTGGAGAGTGTTGGACTCTCGAGCACCGAATACTTCGAGTACATGCTCACGAAGTTCA
>CAJBHN010000644.1 GCA_903952805.1 uncultured Myxococcales bacterium
ATGGCGTTCTCAATGCCTGTGGTTGATGACGCCTTGATGACATACTCGCCGCCGTGCACGACACCGGCGATCTGGTTGGTCGAACCGCTGGTCTTGCCACCCGTGGCGAATGTCGGCAATGAGAACGTGACCGGATCTCCCGGCAGCCAATCCGGCGACGTGAAGGACAACGCCGAGGCGAAGCCGTTCCACCAGCCCTTGAGCTTGTCAATCATGGCCTTGAATGCATTGGATATGCCGTCCCACATTCCGCTGGCAGCGCTGGCGATAGCGCCGGGGATGCCCTTGACGAAGTCGACGACATTTCCGAAGGCAGACTTGATACCGTCCCAGACCGCACTGGCGCCGGCGGTCATGTTGGTGAAGATTCCGCTGATGACATCCCAGGCCGCGCCGAACGCGATCTTG
Source organism: uncultured Myxococcales bacterium (assembly GCA_903952805.1). Classification (GTDB taxonomy): domain Bacteria; phylum Myxococcota; class UBA727; order UBA727; family VGSZ01; genus VGSZ01. Next base: position 409 of record CAJBHN010000644.1, read on the forward strand.
ATGCCTTCCCAGGCGATCTTGAGGTATTCGGTGAACCCGGACCATATCTTCTGGCCTAGCTCGGTTTTGGTGAAGAACAGCACCAGGCCTGCGACGACTGCCGCGATGGCAGCCACGATCAGACCGATCGGGTTGGCGATGAGCGCGGCATTCCACAGAATCTGCGCCTTGGTGGCGATACCGGCGGCGGTGGAGATCGCCGTGGCACCTGCGGATGCCAGGGTGGCCGCACCACTGACACCCTCGAGGAGCGGAGTGACGGTGCTGAGCGCACCGTTGAGCGCGTCCAGCCCCGGGGCAGCCCAGGAGTCGTCGCCGCCGAGGAGTTGCTTGGTGGTGTCCAGCGCGCCGCTGACGCCACCAATGGTTTCAAGGATTCCGGCGGCGGCGTTGCCGATCGTTCCGCCCGCGACGGCCAGGCCGCCGGCCACTTTGTTGGCGACGGCAACGCCGATGTCGGTTCCCGTGTTGGCGACACCGACAGCCCTGGTCAGCCCGCTCATGACCGCTTTACCGGCAGCGTCGAGGCGTTCCTTGCCGATCGCGTCAGCGATACCGATCGCAATGCCGGATCCCAGTGCCGCTCCGGCAACCTGACCGACACGCGGTAATGACCTTCGCAGCGCTTCGCCGATACGCTCGGCGTCGCCCGTCATGCCGGTGGGGATAGCCTGGGCGATCCGCTCACCGAGCATCCGCCCGGCTTCGCCGCCGGCGCCCTCGAGGATCCCGTTGAGCGCTTGGCCTACCGCTGTGGATGAGCCGCTGACACCCTTGGCGACCGCTTCACCGGCTTGCTTGCCCGCGGTCTCGGCCTTGGCCTGGTCAACCTTCGGTTCAACGGTGACGGTCTTGGTGTGCTTCTCGACCGTGGCCTTGGCCTGCTGACCGGCCTGCTCGGTGGCACGCTGGTCAACCTTGGGCTCGATCGTGACGCTGACCGACTTGCCCTCGACCTGTTTGTTGATGGCCTCGGTGACACCCTTGAGGGAGGGGATGATCTCAAGAGTTGCGAATCCGATACTCGCCAAGTCATCACCTCCAGAGGACGTTACTGGTCCTGTGCGTAAGCGGTCTTACGCGCGAGGAACCGTTGTTTCAGTTGCTTCTTCGAGCTGGCGACGGCCTTGGCTGTCATTTCCGCGCGCACCGGGTGGTCGAGCTTGTCCGGTGTTTTCTTCGGGTCCGAGTTGGCCTTGAGCAGCAGCGCCCAGATGTCGGCGAGTAGATGCTCAGTGCTGGCCCATACCGGCTGGCCATCGTTAATGGCGGTGACCAGTGCTGAATCGTGCGGGAGATACCGGATCAGCACGGCCAGGCGTCGTGATGACAGCCGGCCGCGGTAGAAGTCGCACAGGTCGACGTTGTAGTACCGGGCTAGGTCGGCCTCTATCTGGTCGCCATGCTCGTTG
>CAJBHN010000645.1 GCA_903952805.1 uncultured Myxococcales bacterium
CACCATCCCCCTGTGCGTGCCCGGCGCCGGCGGTGCCGCCGTCTGCGGCCCCGTCGCCGCTGGTGCCACCCCCGAAGCCGTCGACCCCATCGTCAGCGGCCTGGTCCGCATCGTGGTTGGTGCCGGCGACGCCGCCCGCCGCTCCATCGAAACGTCCCCCGCCCGCGTCTTGCCCGATGGCTCCCCCGTGGCCCGGGCCGTGTCCCACCTCGTGGTCGTCGACGGCGCCTTCGACGTGTCGGTCCGCATGGATGCCGCCGTTGCGGCCACCCTGGTGGCGGCGCGCCTCGACGGCGACGACCTGTTGCCCGGCAGCCCCATCAGCGGCTCCGCCGAGCGCTTTGTCGACGGCTTTGTGCGCCTGCGTTCCCCCGGCGAGCCCGGCGAGGGCGAAGGTGAGGGCGAAGGCGAAGGCGAAGGCGAAGGCGAAGGCGAAGGCGAAGGCGAAGGCGAAGGCGAAGGCGAAGGCGAAGGCGAGCCCATCGACCCCGCGGGCGACGACGACGATGACACCGTGCCCAACGCCACCGACAACTGCGTCGACGTCAGCAACGCCGACCAACTCGACTTCGACGAAGACACCGTTGGCGACGTCTGCGACAGCTGCCCCGACGTGGCTGGCGGCGACGCCACCGGCTGCCCGGTGCTGACGCCCGACGAGAGGGCCACGGTGACGGCCATTGCCCTGGCCATCGCCACCCGTGCGACGCCGACGGCGGCGACCGACCTCGACAACAATGGCCTCGTCGACGTCGTCGACCTCGACCTCGCCATCTCCACCGCTCTTGAGAAGGAGGACTGATATGCGCCTGGCATCCTTCAGCCCGACACGCTCGTTTCGTCTTGTCAGCCCGTTGGCCTCCATCGCCGTGATGGCCGCCCTGGGCTTTGGGGGCTGCGATTGTGGCACCCCGGTCGATCCCCCCGACGTTGTGCCCGCCGTGGGCACCATCAGCGTCGCTGTCGACGGCGCCACCGCGACGGTGTCTGTCAGCGGGCTGCAGCGCAGCCTTCGTTCGCTGCAGGTCGACGTCGACGTCAGCGGCGGCCGCGCCAGCGCCATCACGGCTGCTGCGGGCCACAATCTCATCGAGGGTGGTCTGCTCGCTGAAGACGGCGGTCCCCGCGACCGCTTCACCGCCGTGGTGGCCGACACCCGCCGCCTGCCGATCAACAACGGCGCCGTGGCCCGCATCATCGTCGATGCCGGCGCCACCGTCGGCCTCAAGGCCGCCGTCGCCATCGACGACACCGGCGCCCGCCGGATCCTGACCGTGGGGAGCAACTGATGCGCAGGGCGATGACCTCGGGGACGATGTCGTCCCACATGTGGGTGCTTGGTCGACATGTCGGTATGCTGGCGCTGACCCTGGCTTCCGCTGGCTGCGGGCTGGAGGCTTGTGGCGCGTTGGGAGACTTCAAGCCCACGCCCGAGGGCGAGGCCATCATCGAGGGCACCGTCGACGACTTGCCCCCGGTCCTGCGGGATCGCGCCGGTGGCCGCACGCTCACAGCGCGCGCTCTCTCGGTCGACG
>CAJBHN010000646.1 GCA_903952805.1 uncultured Myxococcales bacterium
CCGTCGACGCTCACATCCGCAGCAGATGGGGAGCACGCCAAAAAACGACCGCCCCTCGGTCATCCGGGAGGCGGTCGTGTCGGTGCAGCCTGCCGGCTGCGCTGGCGTTCAGCGGGCGCGGATCTTGCGCTTGGGCACGCCTTCGCCGCCGTCGCCGGCCGGACGACGACGGGGAGGCGCATCGCCCGCGGGGCCGGTGGCGTCGCGGTTGTAGCGAGGCGCCTGGCGCGGCGGAGGCCCGGGCGGGGGCCCACGGCGTGCGGGCTGCTCGTCGCTGCCGGCCCGCGAGGGATCGAAGCGGCGGATGAAGACGCGGGGCTCGCGCTCGTCCAGCTGCGACGCCGCCTTGCCGAACTGCTCAGCTCGCCCGGGAGCGATTTCGAAGCGGGTCTCGCTGTCGAGAATCACAATGCGGCCAATGTCGCGCTTTTCAACCGCGCCACGACGACAAATCATCGGCAGCAGCCATTTGGGATCGGCGTTTTGGAAGCGACCGATGTTGACATGGAACCACACGCTGTCGGCGTTGCCGTCGACGCTGCGGTCGTCGCCGGCGGTGCCGGCAAGATCGTCGGCGCTCTTCTTGGCAAACGTCGGCTTTTTGGCCCGGGCCGGGTCGTTGCCGCGCTCGGTGGCGTCGAGGGACTCGGGGTCGGGCAAGTTGGAGCGCTCTCCCTGCAGCACGAGCGCCGCCAGCTGCTCGGGCGTGCACAGGGCCAACAGCGCGGCAGTGTCGGTGAGGTCCTCGGGCTGCAGGGCCTCGATCTTGCCCTTGAGGCGCTCGAGCACGCGGACGGCGTCGAGCTCCCGGATGCGCTCGGCGTTGGGCACTGGCGACGGCCGGGTCTTCAAGCGGGCGACGGCGAACAAGCGCTCCACCTGGCGGAGGCGGTGCACGGGCACCAGCACGACGGCGGTGCCCTTCTTGCCGGCGCGGCCGGTGCGACCGCTGCGGTGTTGGAGGGCGGCGGCGTCGGCGGGAGGATCGGCGTGGATCACCAGACCGACGGCGGGCAGATCGAGGCCGCGGGCGGCGACGTCGGTGCAGACCAACACGCGGGTGCGGCCGTCGCGCACGGACTGCAGGGCCCGCTGGCGCTCGGGCTGGGAGAGCTCACCCGAGAACGCCACCGCCGAGAAGCCGCGCTCGATGAGCGTGGCCGCCAGATGGGCGGCGCCGTCGCGGGTGCCGCAGAACACGAGGGTCGACGTCGCCTCGTGCTGGCGCAGCACATTGACGACGGCGCGGTCGCGGTCCTGGCCGGCGATGACGTGGACGACGGTTTCGATGTCTTCGTGGCCGGCGCTGGCCTGGGCCGCCGACACGCGGACGGCGTCTTTGGTGTAGCGGTTGGCGAGGGCGATGGTCTCTCGGGGCATCGTCGCCGAGAACATCAGGATCTGACGCTCCGTCGGCACGGCGTCGAGGATGGTCTCGAGCTCTTCACGAAAGCCCATGTCGAGCATTTCGTCGGCTTCATCGAGGACGACGCTGTGGATGTTCTTGGTATCCAGCGCCTTGCGCGTGATGTGATCCACCAGGCGGCCGGGGGTGCCCACGACGACGTGGCAGCCCTGAAACAGGGCTCGCTGTTCCGAGCGGGGGTCGACGCCGCCGACGCAGGTGACGACCCGCAGCTTGGCGTCGGCGCCGAGCCACGTGATCTCGCGGGCGACCTGCTGGGCCAGCTCACGGGTGGGGGCGATGATGAGGGCGCGAGGAGCGCCCGGCGGCGTGGCGACGAGGCCAGCGTCGTTGAGCATCGGCGGGATGACGTTGAGGCCAAAGGCGATGGTCTTGCCCGAGCCGGTTTTGGAGGAGACCAGCAGGTCGCGAGCGCCGTGAGCGCCGGTGACGATGGCCTCCTGGACGGGCGTGGACTCAAGGTAGCCACGCGTCGCAAGAGCCCGCTGCAAGGTGGCGGGCAGCGACATTTCAGAGAAAAGCATCGCCGCTGCTATCGGTGCAACCGCAACACCGCAAGGGCGCAGCCGGAGGCGTCGTCGAGCACCGACCCGCCAGGCCCGCAGCCGGACAGGTGTCCTGGTTGCACCCGGTGTCGACGAGGACCACGCGCGCGCACCTCACGCACCGGACGGCCGCCTCGATGAAAGCGCGAATGACCATCATCTTCATGATCACCCCCGCGGGTTCGGCGCCGTCATTCAGGGACGGCCGATGACGCGGGTGCCGGTATCGGTGCCGACGATCATCTCGTGGACCATGCCGCAAAACAGCCCGTGCTCGGCAATGCCGGGGATGCTCGACAATGCCTTGGCGAGCATCGGCGGGTCGTCGATGGGGGGGAAACGGCAGTCAAGGATCCACAGGCCGTTGTCGGTGACCAGCGGCTTGCCCTCGCGCAGGCGCAGCAAGGGTTCGGCGCCGAGCTTGCGCAGCTCTCGCTCGACGACCTTGGCGGCAAACGGAATCACCTCGACCGGCAGGGGGAAGGCAAAGAGCTTGTCGACCAGCTTGCCCTCGTCGACGACGCAGTAGAAGCGGGCGGAGCTGAAGGCCACGACCTTTTCCCGCAGCAGGGCTCCACCGCCTCCCTTCGTGAGGTTCAGCCCCGGGTCAGCCTCGTCGGCGCCGTCGAAGCAGAGGTCGAGGGTGTCGACGGTGTCAAACGAGACCACCTGGATGCCCTCGCTCTCGGCCTGCACGCGGGTCGCCTCCGACGTCGGCACCGCCTTGACCTTGAGGCCCTCGTTCTTCACGCGAGCCCCCAGGGCGGCGACAGCGAAGCGGGCGGTGCTGCCCGTCCCGAGGCCCACCTTCATGCCGCTTTCAATGAGCGAGACGGCGTACTCGGCGGCGCGTTGCTTTTGCTGGTCGACGCGAGACAGCGTGGCGTGGGTCATGGGCGTTCCTGGGTGGCTGGGCGGGACGACGGCGGCGCAGAACGAGGGGAGGCCGACCGTGGGAGGGGCTGGTTCATCAGGGCTTCATGGCTCCTCCAGGCGCGCAAGGCCCCGAGAAAAGTCGGATTGCCCAGGAGGTCTTGCTCCAGCGCTTCGTCGTCGTCGTCCAGTCGCAACCAGGCGTAGTCGCCATGGTCGGACACCGTGACTTTGGCCGGTCCGTCGACTTCACCCAGAAACAACCGCACCGTCTTGATGACCGGCAGGCCGGTCCGTTTGCTGCGGGTCCGATAGGTGGACTCGAAGGCAAAGGTCTCGTCGAGGCGCACGCTCCTGGCCGGGATGCCGGTCTCCTCCGTCAGCTCCCGCAAGGCCGCCGCGACGTCGCTCTCCCCGCGCTTGACGTGCCCCTTGGGGAGGTCGGGGGAGCCATCATGGCGCAGCAGGGCAAGGACGGCGGGAAATGGAACCCGCTGCACGAGCCAGACCCCACACGACAACACCGCGGGAAGCGTGGCCGTCGAAGTCGACGTCCCTTTGTTGGCCTTGCTGTTTTTGCTGTTTTTGCTGTTTTTGCTGTTCTTGGTGTTTTTGCGGCTGCGGTCTTTGCGCTTGGCCTGAGTCGTCGGCGCGGCCGCGGGCGTCTTCGTGGCCGGCGTCGCCGCCGCGGCCCCGGACGTGTTTGGCTGGCGCTTGGCCCGAACGATCTGGTCACGACGGAATCGGACGTCGTCGGCGTCTTCGGCCGTCATCGCCAGCGTCGAGAGGGAGGACACAATGGGCTTGGACTGCTTCTTCGTCACGGCGGCAAATCATACCCATCCGCATGCAGCGCCGTCGACCCACCCGGCCCACCACGGCCAGAGCGGCCACCACCGTCGACAACTGCATCACCTTGGGAAAATATCGACGTCGAAACTGCCACGCGGTTTCATTTCGATGGACTCGCGAATCACATTCGTTCGCCCTCGCACCGAATGCGCCATGTCTTGCATCACGAGCGCCTGGGCCGGGCGGCTGGCGCGGGCGCCCGCGCCGAGCCACCACTTCAGGGCTTCACTCGGCGACGTCGACGCTGCATCATTCATGAAATCGCCCTCAACGAGACGGAAAACCCATGTTTGGTTGGTTCAAGAAAAAAGCCGCCCCTGCCGCAGGACCTTCGAACAGCTCGGTGGGGATTGAGCTCGGCGTCGAGCGGGTGGCGGCCCTCAAAGACATCATCTTGGAGCGATCAGACCTGAAACAGCGACTGCTGGCCGCGTCTCCGCTGGATGTTTTCATCGCGGAAGTAGTCGCGATCTCCGTCGAGGAGGGGCTGCCGTTCAGCAGCGATGACTTCAGGCTCTACGCCCAGCAGACGGGCAAGAGCCTGCCATCGGTCTGCATGGCCTATTTTGGCGGCGGATTCATGTAACCGACACCACCAACGGCGCCGCCCGCGGCGATGGCGAAGCGCCAGCAACGTGACAGCATGGTGCATCTGACGGCGACGACGCCACCGATGAAAGATGCCCATGTGGAACGAACGCTACCAGGCCCCGGGCTTCGCCTACGGCACCGAACCCAACGACTTCCTCGTCGAGGTCGAGCCCATGTTGCCCCGCCACGCCCGCATCTTGTCGCTGGCTGAGGGTGAGGGTCGCAACGCCGTGTGGCTTGCCCAACAAGGCCATCAGGTGGTGGCCGTCGACGGCAGCAGCGTCGGCCTCGACAAGGCCCTGACCCTGGCTCAGCAGCGTGGCGTCGTGATCGAGACGGTGGTCGCCGA
>CAJBHN010000647.1 GCA_903952805.1 uncultured Myxococcales bacterium
GCTCGATGCGTTCGAGCGTGTCGATATCGGAATGCAGATAGCGGGCCTTGATGCCGATTTCCGCCAGGTACTCCGTGAGGTCTTCGGACATGCGCTTGGTCAGCGTCGTCACCAGGACCCGCCAGCCCTTCTTCACGGTTTCTTTGATCTCGGCGATGGTGTCGTCGACCTGGCTGGCCACCGGGCGAATCTCGACGACGGGATCGAGCAGGCCCGTCGGGCGAATGAGCTGCTCAATGATGACGCCCTCGCTCTTGTTGACCTCGTAGTCCGCTGGCGTCGCCGACACGTTGATGCATTGGTGGATGTGGGCCTCGAACTCCTCGAATTTGAGGGGCCGATTGTCCATCGCCGACGGCATGCGAAAGCCGTAGCGCACCAGCGTTTCTTTGCGGCTGCGGTCGCCGAAGTACATGCCCCGCACCTGGGGGATGGTCTGGTGGCTCTCGTCGATGACCATCAGGAAGTCGCGGGGAAAATAGTCCATCAGCGTCGGCGCGGCTTCGCCCGAGGCTCGACCCGTCAAGTGCCGCGAGTAATTTTCGATGCCCTTGCAGCTGCCGGTGGCCTCGAGCATTTCGAGATCGAAGAGCGTGCGCTGTTCCAGACGCTGGGCCTCAAGCAGCAGGTTGTTCTGCTTCAAATATTGCAGCCGCTCGAGCAGCTCGAGTCGGATGGCGTCGTTGGCCCTCTTGCGACGCTCGGCATTGGTGGCGTAGTGCGACGCTGGCCAGATGGTGACCTCGTTGACCTCGCCCACCACGCGACCGCGCAGGGGATCGACCAACTGGATCTTTTCGACCTCGTCGCCGAAGAACGAGATGCGCAGGGCGACCTCTTCTTCGTGGGCGGGAAAGACCTCGACGATGTCGCCGCGGACCCGAAACGTGCCGCGGGCGAATGACACATCGTTGCGTTCGAACTGGCTCTCGACGAGCTGGCGCAAGAACGCGTCGCGGCCAAGCTTGCGGCCGACCTCGACGTAGGCCGTCATCTCCTTGTAGCTCTCGCGACTGCCGATGCCGTAGATGCAGCTGACCGAGGCGACAATGATGACGTCATCGCGCTCGAGGATCGCCTTGGTCGCCGAGTGGCGCATCCGGTCGATGGTGTCGTTGATGAGGCTGTCCTTCTCGATGAAGGTGTCCGACGACGGGACGTAGGCCTCGGGCTGGTAATAGTCGTAGTAGCTGACGAAGTACTCGACGGCGTTGTCGGGGAAGAAGGCCTTGAGTTCCTGGTAGAGCTGGGCCGCCAGGGTCTTGTTGTGGGCCAGCAGCAGGGTGGGCCGGTTCACGCGGGCGACGACGTTGGCGATGGTGAAGGTCTTGCCCGAGCCCGTGACACCGAGCAGCACCTGCTGGGCCAGGCCCTGTTGCAGCCCTTCGGTGAGCTTCTCGATGGCGGCTGGTTGGTCGCCGCCGGGGACGTAGTCGGCGACGATGCGAACCGGCTTGGAGACCTTGCGTGCGCCGTGGCGCAGGTCCTGTTCGACGGCGAACTGGGCGCGCTCGGTCTGGCTGTGTTGGCCGCGGGTGGTGGGGTCGCTGCCGGTGCTCATGGCTGTGGCATAGCGCATCACGGCGGCCTGATCAGATGATCAAGAGATCATGCCCCCTGGGCCGTCGTTCACGCGCTGTGCTCCATCAGCTTTTTGAAGGCGAGTTCTCCCAGCGACTCCTTGATCAGATCTTCAACCACGACTTCGAAGGCCCGTTTTTGGTTGTGGTCGCCGTAGAGAAATCGAATCCCCATGCCCCGTTCGGGAATCGGTTGGATTGATGGCGGCGGTGATGTCTCGGCGCTGTGAATCCAGGCCACCGTGCCACGCAGCGTGAATGGAGCGGCGCGCGATGGCACGAAGAGCTTGAAGACGAACTCGGTGCCCACCTTGAGGGGCCGCTCGGTCTTGATGAACGTGCCGCCCTTGCTGATGTTCTTGGTGTAGTCCGCGATGAAGGTGTTGAGCTTTTTGTAGTCAACCTTCAGCTCGATGGGCGCCCGCGCCGGGACGCCGACGTCAGCAGCACTGCTGGTGGAATCGTCATTGGCCATAGGACAGCAGCATTGCTGACCGGGGCCTGAAGCGGAAGTTTCCGTCTCGTCGCGGCTACAGCGACGAGCGGACCGTTGGTTGCCGCATCTTCCACAGGAAGCCATCGAAATAAAAATGGGCGAATGAATGCCAGATGGCCCAGACATAGATGAGGATGCCCGAGCGCAGGCCGAAGATGCGAACCGGGCCGTCGAACAGGCCCATGGGCTTCCCGAATTCACTGACGACGTAGGTGACCGCGATGACGCCGATGAAGGCGCCGTAGAACCAGGGCCCCCGCTGCAGCCAGGTCTGCAGCAGTGGTTGCGGTGACAGGGGCAGGGCATAGCGACGACGTTGGAATGCCCAAACAAAAACGATGTATTCTACGGCGTGGGAGAAGCCATAAGCGACGTAGCATTTCAGTGGCGACGCCACGAGAAAGCTCGCTGACAGCAACGTGATGCCCAGCGCCATACTCAGGCGGGGCACGCTGCGCAGGCCCGTGGCCCGGTGTTCGTAGAGCAGAAACGTCCCGATGGAGACGACGATGCCAAGGACGCCAACGGGGTACAGGACCGGCGAGGCGGCGGCGATGCCGTCGACGATGGGGCCGAGGTAGGTCTTCACCACCTTGCCCTGCTGCAAAATGGTGTCGCGCTCGCGATCGACCAGCAGGGCGGCGAGAAACGGGAACCAGCCAAAGACGAGCAGGCGGTCGACCCACAGGGGAACCTTGCGCTCGACGGGAGCGATGGACTTGGCGTTATAGACCCTCAGGATGCCGACCTTCTGCGCGGCCGTGTGCCAGATGTTCCACACGGCCGCGATCATCGCCGCGGCCCCGACC
>CAJBHN010000648.1 GCA_903952805.1 uncultured Myxococcales bacterium
ACCAGGCCGATGATGGAACCACCGATGGCGCCGGCGGCATCTCTGAGATGTCGGGCCTTGGTCCCGAGGTTCGCGCCATCACCGACGAGCTCGACGCGGTCGGCAACACCACCGCCGCCATCGGCAAGGGCTTCGCCATCGGCTCCGCCACGTTGACCGTCATCGCGCTGTTCGCCGCCTTCAACATGGAAGTGAACCACGCCCTGCACAAGGCTGGCCGCCCCGACATGCAGATTCTGCTGACAGACTCCAAGGTCCTCATCGGCCTGCTGCTTGGCTCCATCCTGCCCTTCATCGTCGGCGCCTCCACCATGCTGGCCGTCGGCAAGGCCGCCCAGGGCATCGTCGAGGAGATTCGTCGCCAGTTCCGCGAGATCCCCGGTCTGATGGAGCTCAAGGCTGAGCCCGAGCCCAAGAAGATCGTCGACATCGCGACCAAAGCCGCGCTGCGGGAAATGATTCTGCCGTCCCTCGTCGCCGTCGTCGTGCCCCCCGTGGTCGGCTACATCCTCGGGCCCCAGGCCCTGGCCGGCTTGCTCGCTGGTTCCCTCGCCGTCGGCGCCACCATGGCGCTGTACATGGCCAACGCCGGCGGTGCCTGGGACAACGCCAAGAAGTACATCGAGAAGGGCAAGCTGCCCGGCTACAAGAAGGGCTCCGACGTCCACAAGGCCGCCGTCGTTGGCGACATGGTCGGCGACCCCTTCAAGGACACCTCGGGCCCCGGCATCGCCATCCTCATCAAGGTGATGAGCGTGGTCAGCCTGCTCGTCGCTGGTCTCATCGCCCTGCGCTGAGCCTGCGTCCTGCCGCTGCCTGCACAGAGCGCCCCTCCTCACGGACGGGGCGCTTTTTTTTCGACAGGGTGGCTTCCCGCATCGCCGTGACGACGTGGGGTCAAGGCGCACGAACGGCAGCTCGTCGACGGGGGACGCCACCTCGCTGTAGCGTGGGTCGTGATGCAGACGTCCTGGCCGTGGTCGCGGCTCCTGATTGCGATGATTGTGCCGGCCGCGCTCATCAGCGCCGGCACCGTCGGCTACGTCGTCATCGAGGGTTGGACGCCCTTTGATGGCCTGTACATGACCGTCATTACGCTGACGACGATCGGCTTTGGCGAGACCCACCCCCTCTCCAACGCCGGTCGGTTGCTCACGATGGCCCTGGCCCTTGGTGGCGCCTTTACCCTCGCGGCGGCGGCAGCGACGGTCATCCGCGCCATCGTCAGCGGCGAACTCAACACCATCCTCGGCAGGCAACGCATGGAACGCAGCATCTCGGCGCTTCACGACCACATCATCGTCTGCGGCTACGGCCGGGTCGGACGCCGCGTCGTCGACGACTTGCGCCAGGCCAACGTCCCCTGCATCGTCATCGAGCGTGACGAGGAGAGAGCCAAAGGGGCCCCCATCTACATCGTCGGCGACGTGACGTCTGATGCCGTCCTCAAGCGGGCGGGCATCGATCGGGCCCGGGCCCTCGTCAGCGTCGTCCCCTCGGACGCCGACAACCTGTTTGTCACCATGTCGGCGCGGCTGCTCAACGAACGGGTGACCATTGTCGCCCGGGCCGAGGGCGAAGGCAGCGAGGAGAAACTCAAGAAGGCGGGAGCGTCGCGAGTCATCTCCCCGACGGCGATCGGTGGTCAGCAGGTGGTGCAGGCCGTGCTCAGGCCCGCGGTGTTGGACTTCATCGATCTCACGACTCGCACCCAACACCTTGAGTTGCAGATGGAGCAGACAGACCTGCCCGCCGACAGCGCCCTGCTGGGGCTGACGCTGGCCGAGGCCAACCTGCGCGAGCGCTCAGGGGCCTTGCTGATCGCTGTGCAAAGCAAGGACGGCACCATGGCCTTCAACCCCCCACCAACCCGTCGCCTGCAAGCCGGCGATCGCCTGGTGGTGCTGGGTGACCGGCCCACCCTTGACGCCGTCGAAGCCCTCGCCAAGCGTCGCTGATCGCCGCTGAACCGTCCCCAACGTGGAGTCCCCATGGTCGTCGTTCCCTTTCCATCGACCCTCCCTTCGGCCGTGGCCCAGGCCCTCGCCGACGACAGCCTCGGCAGCGCCCGCCGGGGGCTGCTGCGCCGCTTGTGTGGCGACGACATCGATGACCGCGCCGCCGCCCTGCTGGAATTGATGGAGTTCGAGGTCGTCGACGACCCGAGCGGACGCAACGACGGCGACGACGGAGAAAAAAAACTCCGAACCAAAAAACACACAAAATGCCCCACCTGTCCTCGTCTAGGGTGAAGATCTGGATGGCCGAGAGCGAAGGGACGTATGTCATGCAGACCTGGGCGCGGTCGGTTGGGTGAAAGAGGGGAGAAATGAAGGGGATGAGGGCCGCGAAAAAGGAAAGACTTTTGCTCGCCCACCTCCTCGGTTCGCGCGAGCGGCGCGCCGACGACGGAGCGAGAGCGAAGCAAAGCAACAA
>CAJBHN010000649.1 GCA_903952805.1 uncultured Myxococcales bacterium
CGTCGTCGTCGTCGTCGTCGTCGTCGTCGTCGTCGTCGTCGTCGTCGTCGTCGTCGTCATCTTCGCCGCCGCAGGCGTTGTCGGGGATCAACCAGCGCCACCAGGACGTCGGCGATGAGCGAGCCCACCAGCACCATCGCTGCCGACAGCAGCAGGACCACGACGGCAACGTAGGAATCGTTTTGCAGGATGGCGTCGTATTGCAGGCGGCCGAGGCCTGGCCAGGCAAAGACTGTCTCGGTCAGCAGCGCCCCGCCAAAGAGGGCCGGCAAGCTCAGACCGACGAGGGTGAACAGGGGGACGGCGGCGTTGGGCAGGATATGGCGCCAGATGATGCGGCTGGTCGAGGCGCCCTTCATCCGCGCGGTGCGCACAAACTCGCCGGCAGCAGCAGCGATGACGGCGGAGCGGACCTGGCGCACGAAGCGCCCCGACCAAAACAGCACCAGCACCGTGCACGGCAGCACGCCGTGGCGCAGGCGGTCGACGACGACAGCGACGGCCCCCTCCTGCTGGATGCCCGGCTGGAAAATGCCCCCCGACGGCAACACCCGCCACCGCTCGGCAAAGACGGTCACCAACAGCAGGCCAACCAGAAATGCCGGCATCGCCGAAAACACCGCCGCACCGGCGCGCACCACGACGTCGACGGCGCCCCCGCGCAGCCCCGCGGCGGTCCCCAGCACCATCGCCAGCATCATGGCCAACAGCAGCGACGGCACCGTCAACAGCAACGTGTTGCCGATGCGCCCGGGCCCCGTCAGCCAGCCCGCCACGGCGATGTCGACCCGCTGCATCCAGGTGGCGCCTTCGGGCAGGCAGCGGCCATCGCAGCCGTCGCCGCCTTCGACATTGCCGTCGTCGCAGCCCTCGCTCGGATCGGTGAGGGCGTCGCCGCAGGCGGCGGCCTTGCCAAAGAGCAATTCGGCCACCGGGCGCTTGGTGGCAAATGACCAGCCAAGCCCTGACAGGTCGCCGGTGACGACGCAGGCGATGCCGCAGACGAAGTGGTCGGGGTCCACGACGGGGACGCCGCTGACGACGGTGACGGCCCCGGTGTCACCGTTCACCAGCACCCGTTGGCTGACGACTTCGGTGGCCACGCCGCTTTTGACGGGGTCGATGGCGCTGCTGTCGACGCTGCTGTCGACGGTACGGGGAGGTGGCGGCAGGGGATGCACGGCGATGGCCGCCTGCTGCACCTCGAGGTTGGAGCGTCGCTCGGGGCGCGGGACCTCGGTGCCACCGGCGAGTTGGGGGTCGCTCTCGTCGATGACGACGGGGTCATCGTGCCTGGGAGCACGGTCGGTATCGGGTCTGGCCGGGGCGACAAAGACAGCGACGGTCCATGGCGCTTGCTGCGCATGTCTATCGGTGACGACGATGGTCAGCAGATGGGCGCCCTCATCGAGCACCGCCGTCACGACGGCGTTTGCACCCTGGCCCTCGATGGTGGCCGGTGGTGCGGCCTCGATGCTGAGCCCGAGGCGAACGAGGTCGTCCATAAGGCCGTCGACGGGGAGGCGCAGCGCAAAGGAGCGGGGGCGGCCATCGTCGTTGCGATCGGTTTCGCCAAATACCGGTGGCAGGGTGCGGGCTGCAGGTGGGGCGATGGCTTCGTGGTAGCCGACCAACCAGCGCCACCACCGCACCGTGAAGGGTTGGTCGAGGCCTCGCAGCTTCTTGAGCCGGGTGATGTCTTCGGAGCGCAGCTCAGGGTTGCTGGCGACGAGGAGATCGACCGGATCACCGGGCAGGTGGGCCATGAGCCCAAACAGCAGAAACGACAATGCCAACAGCAGCAGGCTGCCCTGCCACAGGCGGCCCAGCACCAGGCGAGCAAGGCTGCGCACGGGGGAACTCAGTTGCGGCAATCTTTCTGACAGGCGGTGACGGCGGCCTTGTTCTTGTCGGCGTCGCCGGCCAGTTCACACATCTTCTCGCAGGCGGCGATGTCTTTCTGGCTCTTGGCCGCAGCTTTGCCACCCGTGCTGCTTCCCACCAGGCTGCGCACGGTGCTGCAGCCCATGGTGACGGCGAGGAGGGCGGCAATGGCGACGGTGCTGATGGTGAGGGTGCTGCGGGTCATGATGACTCCAGGAAAAATCGGTGGTTCGTTCGTACAGGCGTGGCGATCGCTCGTGCGCGTTGCAGAAGAGACGCCGACGTGGGCGTCCCCCATTCATGTTCAAGGGCTCCTCATCAGGCATGAATGACCCCCATCACGTCAAGCGCGCCCCGGCAGTCGCTGCGGTGGCGTTTGGATGCCCCGTCGCCCGCCGCCGCCCACCAGATCCAGCCGACGTGCTAGAATCCTTCTTATGCAGGCTGTGGTTGCCCTCGTCGTTGCGGTGTCGCTGGGACTGTCCACGTCGGCGTCGGCCCAGGCTCCGCAAGCGGTGGCGAAGGCAGCGGCGAAGGCGGCGCCGGCGAAGCCCGCCAAGAAGCCAAGCAAGGCAGAGGAAGAAGCTGCTGCTGCCGAGGCTGCCGAGGCTGCCGCCGCCGCCGCCGCCGCCGCCGCCGCCGCTGCCGCCGCCGAGGTTGCCTCGACCGAGGCTGCTGCCGTCGCCGCCGCTGCTGCCGATGCAGAGGCCAGGGCCGGCGCCCGGGAAGCCAAGGCTGCTGCCGCCGTGGCCGCCACGGGTCTCGATGGCCGGGTGCGGCTGCTCGCTGAGGGGCTGGCTGGGGGGCTCAAGCGCTTGCCTGGCGATCATCGCGACCAGCGTTTCGCCGTCGTGCCCTTTGAAAACATTGGCGATGAAGCGCAACAGCGGTCCCTGGGCCTCGTCGTGTCCGAGCTCGTCATCACCGACCTTGTTCGCGACCACCACCTGCCGCTGATCGAGCGCGCTCAGCTGGGGGCGGTGATGAACGAGCTTGCCCTGCAGCAGTCTGGGGCCATCGACGACGCCCAGGTCCTGCAGGTCGGCAAGCTCGCTGGTGCCCGGGCCCTGGTGGTGGGGCGTGTCAGCGACGTCGGCGCCGACTTTCTGGTGTCGGTCCGCGCCATCGACGCCGACAACGGCACCGTCATCGTCGCCGATGAGGTCAAGCTTCCCAAAGCGGAGCTGCTGGCGTTTTCTGCCGATGCCGTGGTCTTGAAGTCCAGGAGTGGCGCCATGTTCCGCTCGATGGTGTTGCCGGGCTGGGGCCAGTCCTACAACGGCGACGACGCCAAAGGTGTGGTGCTGGGAACGCTCACGGTCGGTCTGGGCCTTGGCACCATCGTCGCCGGTGCTCTGGGCGCCTATACCGGCTTCGTCGTCTACCCCACCGCCCAGTTGGACAGCGCCGCCAAGGACCTCAACGCTGCCGACAAGGGTGCCTTCGTCAAGGGCGTGCGAGCCAGCGCCGACGCCCAATTCACCGCTGCGGCGGTGCTTGGTGGTGCCACCGCGATCGCCTGGCTCGTCACGGTCGCCGACGCCTGGTTCACGGGCGTTGACGTCGACAGCCTCGACGCGGCCATGGCCAAGAACTGACACCTGCTCCCGTTGTCCTCGGCAGCGATCAAGTGCGTGCGGCGCGAACGCGGGGCAGGGGCTTGACGCTCAAGTGCACCGTGGTGCCCTTGCCAGGTTCGCTGTTGATGCCCACCTCGCCGTTGGCCTTTCTGGCTCTCTCTTTCATGTTGATGAGGCCGTAGTGGTTCTTGGGCGTCTTGGTGACGTCGAAGCCCTTGCCGTCGTCGACGATGTCGAGGGAGATGCGGTCGGGGCTGAAGTGCACCACCACGCGCACCCTGGTGGGCTGGGCGTGCTTGGCGATGTTGGTCAGACATTCCTGCAGAATGCGGAAAATCGTGAGTTCTTGTTCTTCAGCACAGTCAAAGGGGACGCCGTCGACGACAAGTTCGATGGGGAGCTTGTGCCGCGCGATGTAGGTGCTGCACATGTTTTCGAGCTGGGGCACCAGCAGGAAGTCGTCACGCCACATGCTGACGGCGCGGCGGACCTCGTCGATGGCTTCTTCGGCACCCACTTTGAGTTCCTTGACCTCGGCCTGCAGGTCGGGGTCCTTCTTGGTGAGATTCACCAGGTACTCGGCCTGGATGATGACACCGGACAAGCTGGCGCCCAGACCGTCGTGAATGTCGCGGGCCAGGCGATTGCGTTCCTCGACGAGGGCCATCTTGCCGAGGCTTTGTTCAAGCTCCAGGATCTCCCGGTTCTGTTTTTCTTCGCGTGAGGTCAAATAGACCATGACGTAGACGGCGACGCCGTTGAGCGCTGCCAACCAGGCGAGGTGCAGGACGTCGGCGGCCAGCGTGGGTTTGTGTCCCTGGGCGAGGCCCAGCTGCCCCAACAGGATCGCGGCGGGCAGCATCAATAACGGTGGCAGGATGGCCACGGGGTTTGGAAACAGCAGGGCAAAAAAGATGGTGAACAGCAGCTGGGCCGGCATGGCCGGGCTCTGGATGCCGCCGCTCCTGGCGACGAGGATCAGCAATATGCTCAGGTCGACAAGCAGGGTGACAAACATGACCCGCCGACCATGCACGCGGTGCGCGGCCAGGGCCTGACAGACGCCAGCGGAGGCTGCGGTCGCCAGCAGCACCAGCCAGCCTCGGCCAGTGTTGACGGCGAAGGCTCGCTGCCATGACGGCAGCAGCAAGATGCCAAGGCCCAGCACCAAGAAGGCCAGGCGGGCGAAAAACACCGCGGTGGCGCGGGTGAGGAAACGCTCTTTCAGTCGCTGGGCCTCACGACGGCCGATGACCACCACGCCGTTCACCGAGTCGGAGGCTTGGCTGGTGGGCGTCGTCGCCGCCATGGAGGCCAGCGAGGTCTGGGCGGTGGGCATGCTCATCGTCGCTGGCGGCTCAGTCTGTCTCGTGGAAGACAATGGTCAGCAATCCCAACTCGACGGCGTCGCCCTCCTGCAGTTGCGCGAACAATTGGTTTTGCCCATTGACGGTCAGCAGGCGTCGATCGCCGGCGACGCAGGCCACCACGCCGCGGAGGGTGCGCGCAAAGACCACGTAACCGTGGTTGGCAAAGCTGCGGTTCTCCGTCCCGTCGCCGTCGCTGCCGTCTTCGCCGACCAGCGTCACGTCGCCGGTGAGGACCAGCGTGCGCTCGGCGTAGTCGGGATGGCTGATGACGACGACGGGAGCCTGGGGCGTGGGAGGCTTCTTGGGCCGTGGCTGTGCCTGTTGAGCTGGTGGCTGCGGCAAGACGGGCGTCGGCGGCGCGGGCCGCGGCGGCATGGGTGCAACGTAGTCATCAGCACTGGACGCTGGGATGCCTTTGGTGGCGTCAGCGAGCGACTCCTGGTGATCATCGAATTCGTTGTGCCCGCCGTGCTGACCCAACGAAATATTGCCGAGGTTTTGCCCTTTTTGCAGGTCGCCTTCAACGTAGGCGGCGTTGGCCAGTTCCGATCGGTCGATCATCATCGTCTTGCCGGACTTCTGCGGCCCCACCGCCGTCGACGGCGCCTCCAGAAAGCCGACCTCAATCGTGAACTCGCTCATCTGGACCTTGTCGCCGATCTTGAATGGCGTGGGTCCGTTGATGCGGCGGTTGTTGATGCGGGTGCCGTTTTGGCTGCCGAGATCTTCGGCGATGAACTGGCCACTCTCCATGGCCACCCGCAGGTGACGACGGCTGATGCTTTTATGACCGATGGCAATGTCACACGACGGGGCGCGCCCCAGGATGATCTCGTCACCGACCATGGCGAAGCGGTGGCGTCCCTCGGGACCCGTCAAGGTCAACACCGGCGTATCGGTGCGCGCTGCTTCGACGCCCTCGATGCGGACCTGGTAGCGACCGACCTCGATCGTGTCGCCGCCGTTCAAGGCCTGGCCAGCGTCGGTGACGCGCTCGCCATTGACGAAGGTGCCGTTTTGGCTCTTGAGGTCTTTGACCCAAATGGCGGCGCCGCGCTTCTCGATGAGCGCGTGTCGCCGGGACAGGGCCCGGTTGTCGAGGTGGAGATCACATTGGGGGTCGCGACCGATGGTCACCGACGCACCCTTGAGGGGTACCCTCAGGATCTCCTTGCCGCCGTAATCGACGACGACTTCTGCCACGGCCGGCCTCCGCTCGTAACGTCTGGCGTCACGCTCTGAACCCACACACCCAGCGGGACCACCCCGACTGTGATGACACACGTAGCACACGCCGTCGCCGCGGTCGCATTCATGACCTTTTGGCTGGCGTCGCTTGGTCCAGCTGAGCACAGGGGTGCGCCGCTTTGCCTCGGGGGCTTTCGGCGCCGCGCTGGCCGTGGTGGGCTGGTGCCGTGCCCATTTCCGACCGCCACAGTCGTCTGCTTGTGCTCCCAGAGGTCGGTGTCGCTGGCCAGCGACGGCTGCAACAGGCGCGAGTGGCGGTGGTGGGCTGCGGTGGACTGGGGGCGCCGGTCATCAGCCAACTCGCGGCGGCTGGCGTGGGGTCCTTGACCCTGATCGATGACGACGTGATCGAGGGATCAAATCTCAATCGCCAAACCTTGTTTCACAGCGCCCAGCTGGGCGAGCGCAAGGCCATGGCCGCCGCCGCTTTCGTCACCGCCCTCGACCCGGGTCTGCAGGTGACGGCGCTGGTGGAGCGCCTGACGACGTCGTCGGCCACGCGGGTGTGCGCCGCCCACGATGTCATCGTCGACTGCAGCGATGGCTTCCCCACCAAATATCTGCTCAACGATGTCGCCGTGGCCACCGACCGCGTGTTGGTGCACGGCGCTGCGACCGCCTGGAGCGGACAGGTGCTGGTGGTGCCTGGTCGACGGGGACCGTGTTTGCGTTGCCTGTTTCCCACGTTGCCAGTCGCTGGGTCCGTGCCGACGTGTCGCACTGCAGGCATCGTCGCCCCGGTCACCGGCCTCGTGGGCAGCCTGCAGGCGGCGCGGGTCCTGCAACTGCTGTTGGGGCAGCCCGTGCCCGGTGGTCGTTTCGTGGCCATCGACTTGCGTGTGGGGTCAAGTGGCAGTGGCGACGACATCAGCCGCACCCTGCGCTTTGACCGCGACCCCGCCTGCCCCGCGTGTGGCGCGACCCCGTCGTTGCAGGGCCAGCGGGACCATGACTACGTCATGCCGCCAGCGTGCGAGGTTGTCGGCGCTGACGATGCCGACGACGCTGACGATGCTGACGAGGTGTGCCCATGAGTCTGCTGCCCTTTGAGGAGCTTGAAGCCGGTGAACTGATGCAGCGCCGGATCTTCGCCTTGCGTCAAGATCGCGTGAAGAGTCAGCGCACCGGACGTGAGACCCATGTGGACCGGCTCTTTTGTCCCGACTGGGTCAACGTCGTGGCGTTCACTGCGGCCGATGAATTGCTGCTGGTGCGCCAGTGGCGCTTTGGCAGCGCCGAGTTCTCCATCGAGATTCCCGCTGGCGCCGTGGAACCCGGCGAAGACCCCGTCGTGGGCGGACTGCGCGAGCTCGCCGAGGAGACGGGGTATACCCCCGACGATCCCGGCGCGGTGGTGTTGCTGGGGGCCACCAGGCCCAACGCCGCCTTCATGAACAACCGGTGCTCGACCATCTTTGTGCCACGCGTTTCAAAAACCCTGCCCCAAAACCTGGATCCGACCGAGGAGGTCGAGGTGTTGTCGGTGCCCAGGGCCGAGCTCGATGCGCTGATGCGCCAGGGAGCCCGCCGGTGCGCGGCGGGTGCTGCGCCGACGGCGACCGACGGCCTGCTCGACAACAGCCTGGTGCTGGTCGCCTTGCACCTGTGGAAGCTCCACACGGCGTGAGCGCTGGTCGGCTGTCGCCTGCAGCAGGCGTCGGCAGCGGATGACGTGCTTCACCGCCATGGACACCGCGCTCATCGTCGCGCGTCGCCTTCTCGGTCAGCCAATGCCACTGCCAGGAATCGATTTGTGTGCGTAGAGGAGCGCCATGAAGCGGCGAGTGCTGATGGTGATCGCGGTGATGTTCGTGACGCTGGCCATTCCCGCCGCCGTCATCTGGCGCGGTTGGATGGCCGACGGTGAGGTCCTCGCACGCGAGCACATGGCCTTCACCGCGCCACATCCGGGCTGGAGCTTCCCCGGCCGCGTCATGGCCCGTCCGCCCATCAAGATGACGCCTTTGCGCCTGCTCGCTGAAGCCAAGGCCCGGGGCTACGTCGACGCCTGCAAAGCCCCCGTGCCCGGCAGCTTCTGTGAACGCACCATGTCCGTGGTGTTTCGCGATGGCCAGGGCCTTGAGCCTCTCCTGCTTGGCCTGTTGATCGGTGAGCAGGGCGAGCTGCGTACGCACCTGCCTTTGAAGGCGGCGCCGAAGCTCTTGATCGACGCGATCCTCGCCGGGGAGGACCGCGAATTTCATGAGCATGGCGGCGTCAACTTCACGGCGTTGATCCGCGCGGCCTGGAAGAACACGCGCGATGGCGGTTACACGCAAGGCGCGAGCACGCTCACGATGCAGGTCGTTCGGGCCATGAACCAGCGCTCCCAAAAAACCATCATCCGCAAGTTACGCGAAGCCGCCGAAGCCATGGGCGTCGAAAACGCCATCGGAAAAGACGGCGTGCTGCAGATGTATCTCGACGCGCCGTACCTTGGGCAACGCGGCAGCCTCTCGATCAGCGGCTTCGCCGAAGCGTCGCGTCATTACTTCGGTGTCGAGGTCACGGACCTCACCATCGCGCAGGCGGCGACGTTGGCCGCCGTCCTGCCAGGTCCCGGTCGCTATGCGCCGGACCGCCATCCAGCGGAGTGTCGCGCTCGGCGGGACCGCATCTTGCGATCTCTCGCTGCACACTTCGGTTACGACGTCACCGCCGCGCTGAACGAGCCAATCGTCGTCGTTCCGCCCGCACCGCTGCCCATCGATCGATTCCCCGCCTATCTGCATGCCGTGCGCGCCGAGCTCGAGCGGAGCCTGGCCAAAGAGGTCGTCTATGGCGCTGGCCTCGTCGTCGAGGTCGGCATCGACGTGGCGATGCAGGTTGAGGCCGAGGCGTTGTTGCCGGCGAAGACGGCGATGTTCGAGCAGTTCGTTGGTCGTCGTGGCGATGCACCGTTGCAGGCCGTGGGTATCGCGCTCGATCCACACAGCGGCATGGTGCGCGCGATGTACGGCGGCCACGACGTCACGTCGACCGGCTTCAACCGGGCGACGCAATCGCATCGTCAGCCGGGCTCGAGCTTCAAGCCCCTTGTGTATGCGTTGGCCTTCGAGCAGAGCGGCACCGATGGTGCGCCCAGGTTCACCGCGGCGTCGACGGAGCCGAACGCGCCACGGACGTTCAAGACGGCGCAGGGGGATTGGCGGCCGCGCAACGTCGGCGGCGAAGCCAGCGTGACGGCGTCGTTGGCCCAGGGGCTGGCATGGTCCCAGAATATTGCGACGGCGTCATTGCTCGAGGAACTCGGTGGACCCGCACCCCTCATCGCTTTTGCCGGCACGCTGGGCTTCGACACGCGCGCCTTTCCCGTCGAGCTCGGACTCGCCCTCGGCCAGGCCGAGGTCACGCCGCTTGAGATGGCGCAGTTCGCAGGCGTCGTCGCCAATGGGGGCATCCAGCTTGAGGCGACCACCATCGAGCGCGTCGTCGACGCCGCCGGTGCGGTGCGTCTTGCCATGGTGGCGCCGTCGACGCGGGTGCTGACGCCGGCTGCGGCTGCGTTGACGCGAGATCTGATGCGCCTCGTCATCGAGGCGGGGACCGGGGGCGCATCACGAGGTGCTGGCGGCGAAGGCGGCTACGGCGGGCCGGCGATTGGCAAGACCGGCACCACCGACAGCGAGAAAGACTTGTGGTTCGTCGGCGCCACACCGCGCCACGCCATGGTGGTTTGGCTCGGCTACGACGCACCCGTGCGCATTGGCGCGTCGGCCGCCGACTTCGCCGCACCCTTGTGGGGCTGGTGGATGGGCCGCTCGACGCGCATCGACGGCCCGGTGCTGCCCGACTTTGGCGCTGAGCCCAAGCTTGTGAAGCAGGACATCTGCACCATCAGTGGCAAGCGCCCCAACGAAAGCTGCAAAGTCATCACCGCACCGTTTCTGCCGGGCACCGGACCAAAGGGTGTTTGCCCCCACGAACATGTGGAGGACGTCGCCACCGAAGGTCATGAATCGATCTGGAAACGCCGCGCTCGCGAAGCCGCCGAAGCCGAAGCCGGCCTCACGCCCACCGAAGCCTTGCCCCTGACGCCCTGAAGTCCGTCGAGCCCACGTGTGGAGGCGCGAGTCGAGGACGAAGAACACGCCCTGGACTGTTGTCTGTGAGGCAAAGGGCATACCATGCCGCCCATGCGCTACCAGATGAAGCAGAAGCTGTTTTCGTTCGGCGATGATTTCCACATCACAGACGGCGACGGCCATCACGTTGCGACCGTCGACGGCAAGGTCTTGTCGATCGGCGACAAGCTGATCCTTCAGGATCCCAACGGCAACGAACTGGCGCGCATTGAAGAGAAGCTGATTGCGCTCAAGCCCACCTACGAGATTGTGCGCGACGGCGCGGTCGTCGCCACGGTCAGCAAAG
>CAJBHN010000650.1 GCA_903952805.1 uncultured Myxococcales bacterium
CCTCGCCCTCGCCTTCGCCCTCGCCTTCGCCTTCGCCTTCGCCTTCGCCCTCGCCTTCGCCTTCGCCGACGATACAGGTGCTCTGTGTGCCGCAGATGCGATCTGCAGGGCAATCGGTGTCGTCGGTGCAGCCGATGGCTTGCAGTCCGAGCAGGCGACACGAGGGCAGCAGGGTCAGGGCACCCAGCAGCAGCACGACCAGTGCAACAAGACGGCGTGGTCGTGGGAGCAGCGGCGTACACGTCATTCAGAGAGCCCCATGCTCAACATCACGCCGCCGGTGGCGGCGGCGGCGACGCCGACGACGGCGCCGGCGAGCGTCCAGGGTTCGGCCTGCAGCGCAAAAGCGCGATCGCGGGCGACGGGATTGGGATTCGAGAGGCTGTCGTCGAGGACCCAGGTGAAGCCGCCGAGGACGACGGCGGCGGTGGCGCCCACGGCGATGGCGCTGGCACCAACCCACACCAGGGGGGACGTCGTCGTCGTCGTCGTCGTCGTCGTCGCCGACTTCAGCAGGGGCGCGCGATCGATGAGACGCGCGACGGCGTCGGGGATGCGATCGGCGAGCAAGGTCAGGGCCTGCCCGCGAAGTTCTTCGCGGGCCATCGCGCGACCGGCGTTGGCGTCAAAGAGCGACAGCTGCAGCACGTAGGTGGTGTCGAGTCGCCCCACCTGACCGCTGACCACGAGGTCGGCCCCGAGGGCGGCGGCGAGTTCGGCCAGACAGCTGTCGCTGTCGCTGTTGCAGCCGGCGGTGGAGAGGTCGGCCGCCACCGACGCCATCGTTCGAAGGTCGGCGCGGGTGACGGCGTCGACCCCCTGGTCGTCGAGCGCAGCAGCGAGGCTGCCGTCAAGGACCTTGACCTGTTCAGGCGGGACGCCCGCCGTCGTCAGATCGAGCAACAACACGCGGACCCGCGCAACCCGTGGTGACGGTGCAGCAGACGACGACGGCGACGACGGAGACGACGGAGACGACGGTGTGGCGGCGGGCACAGCAGGGGGAGTGGCTGCCGCGGCGGGAGTGGGTGTCGCGGCTCGCAAGGACCGGGACGACGGCGACGTCGGTGGCAGCAGGAGCGTCAGCGAAGCGAGGGCGATGGCCAGCACGCCGACAGGCTAGCAGGCTTGGCGCAGATGGGAGCACGCCATTGTGTCGCCCAGCCAACGGACCGCCAGCATCGTGCCCAGCCGGCCGGCAACGCGTCGCCCGGGTCGTTGTCCATTCCCATGACGTCGTGTTGGACAGCCGCATGGACATCGACACCCTTTCCGTGCAGCCGCTGTCGCTGTCGCTGTCGTCGTCGTCGTCGTCGTCGTTGTGGGTGAGCTTGAGCTCGATGGAGCTCGATGGAGCTCGATGGAGTTCGATGGAGCGCTTCGCGCTTCGTCGGTATTCGGGCTATCGGTGCTCTGTGTCGGGGCGCAGGTCGCGTCTTGTACATCGTGCGGAGGATGTGTGGTCATGATCACCGACATCGAGGACTTCTTCACGAAGGGCTGCGGCCGCTGCGAGCGCTTTGACACCCCCGCGTGCTCGGCTCGCCAGTGGGACACGGGGCTGCAGGCGTTGCGTCGCCTCTGCCGCGACGCGCAGCTCGTCGAGACCGTGAAGTGGGGCCACCCCTGCTACATGGCCAGCGGCAGGAACATCGTGCTCATCGGCGCCCTGCGGGGCGACTTCCGCCTCAACTTCTTCAATGCCGCGCTGATGAAGGACCCGGCCGCTGTCCTCGAGAAACAGGGGCCCAACACGCAGCACCCCGACTCGATCCGCTTCACCGACAGCGCCCAGGTCAAAGCCATGGAGCCCACCATCGTGGCCTACTTGAAGGAGGCCATGGGCTACGCCGCCGCTGGACTCACCGCGCCACGAGATGCGCGGACCCTCGAACTGCCCGTCGAGATGGTGGACGCGATGGACGCCGACCCCGAGCTCGCTGAAGCCTTCCATCGGCTGACGCCGGGTCGGCAGCGCAGCTACGCCATCCTGCTCAATGGCGCCAAGAAGCCTGAAACGCGCCTCTTGCGCATTGCCACCTACCGCCGGGCCATCCTGGCCGGCAAGGGCGCCCAGGAGCGATGAGCGTCAGGTCATCGGCATTGCCCGCCGTCGCGCTATAGGGGGCCCATGGCCACCACCCTGCTGTACCACCGTGACCCCCACCTCCTGCACTTCGCCGCCGTCGTCGTCGGCCACGGCGCCTGGCAGGGGCGTCCCTCGCTGCTGCTCGACGAGACGGCCTTCTACCCCGAGGCCGGTGGCCAGATGGCCGACCGCGGGCTGCTCGCCGGCCTGCCCCTCGTCGACGCGCAGGTCGATGACGTCGGCGTCGTCCACCACGTCGTCGACGGCCTCCTCCCCGCCGTCGGCGCTCGCGTCGAGGGCACGGTCGATGGCGCGCGTCGGCGCCAACACATGGCGCAGCACACGGCCCAGCACATGCTTTCCTCGGCGTTGCTCGCCGGCCACGCCCATGCCGAGACGGTGTCGTCGCGGCTCGGCGAAAACGTCTGCACCATCGACGTCGATGTGTCGGCGCTGTCGGAGCGGTCGTTGCGAGAGGCCGAAGACCTCCTCAACGCCACCATCGAGCAGGACCTCAGCGTCACGGCCTTCTTCCCCGATGAAGCCACCCTCGCGACGCTGCCGCTGCGTCGACGCCCCAAAGTGACTGACAACATCCGCGTCGTCGTCGTCGGCGACCTCGCCGCTCCCTTTGACGTCTCGCCCTGCGGTGGCACCCACGTGACGCGCACCAGCCAAATCGGTCTCGTCCGCATCACTGGCGTCGAGAAGTACAAGGGCATGACCCGCGTGAGCTTTCAGGCGGGGTCGCGGGCGCGACGTGAGGCCTTCGCCCGTGCGGGCCTCCTCGAGGAGCTCGGGCGTGGATTGTCGGCAACGCCCGAGGAAGTGCCGGCGCAGCTCGAGAAGCTGCGGGCGACCATCAAGGTCCTGCAGATCGACAAGGCCGCCCTCGCGACGCGCGTGGGTGCGCTGTTGGGTGAGGCTCTGGCGGCCCGCAGCGGCGACGCGCACGTGGTCGTCGAGCTGGTCGACGGCGCCGACATGGACCTGCTGCGCGCGGTGGCGGTGCGAGCCATCTCTCTTGCGCCCGGGCTCGCGGTCGTGGTGGCAGGCAGGGACGCCGACGGGGGCGGCAACGTCGTCGTCAGCCGGGGCACGGGCTCGGTGCTCGATTGTGGAGCCTTGCTGAAGCGCCTCGTGACGACCCACGGCGGCAAGGGTGGCGGCAAAGCCGAGACGGCCCAGGGTCGGCTCGGCGACGTCGACGCCACCGCGCTGACGGCGACCACGATGGCCCTCGTTGGTTCAACGTGAACTCGATCATCAAGATGAGCACCTCGTCGAGCAGCACGGTCTTGTGGCGGTACCGCTGGTCACGGAGCAGAGGCTGATGGCCTCTCGTGATTCACCCCGTGTCGACACCGTGACCGGGCTGCGCTGGCTCGCTGTTGAGGTGTACGGCCATGTCATCGCCCTGTCGGCGCGCCTCCTGTTTGGCGTCATCCGCGCCACGGCGCGCTTCGAGCACGTCGGAGCGGTGCCGGCGCCGGGGACGACGCCGCCCATCACGTGTGCGTGGCACGAGCACCTGCCGGCGGTCTTTCTCGTCGCGTTCCCGGCTCGGGTCCCGACGATCTGGATGAACCACCCGGCGTGGGTGATGCGCCCGATCCACCTGCTGCTCGGCTGGTACGGCGTGGGGTCCCTCGCCCTGGGCTCGTCGGGGCACGGCGGGCGCGGTGCCCTCGACGCCGTCATCGACGCGGTGCGCGGCGGTGATGTGACCTTCCTGAACCCCGACGGCCCCCATGGCCCCGCCCACGTCGTCAAAGATGGCGTGCTCGACCTCGCGATTCGCACAGGCCTCCCGGTCAAAGCACTGTCGTTTCGCTATCGGCGGGCGGTCCGGGCACCGACGTGGGATCGCAAATGGTTCCCGCTGCCCGGGAGTGTCGTCGAGGTGTGTTGGTCCGAGCCGGTCACCGTCACGGCGGCGAACCGCGAAGACGCCCGCGCTCGCCTCAGCGTCGCCCTCGATGGGGCTTCGCCAACGCCTTCGACGTAGACGACGCCGTCGTCGTGGCCATCCGTCGGCGCACGACCGTTGCCCCCGACCCTATCGGCTCGTCGCCATGAAGTGCGCGAGGCTGTCGACGACGACGTCGGCGCCAGCAGCCGCGAGTGCCGCTGCGTCGTAGTGGCCGGTGGTGACGGCGACGGCGGTGGCGCCAATGGCTTTGGCGGCGGCGATGTCGGCGGGGGTGTCGCCGACGACGATGACGTCGAAGTCGTGGCCGGCGCCGCTGACGGCGCGGGCGCGGGCCAGCCGTGCCAGCTCGTTGCGATCGTGGTGTTCGTCGCCATAGCCGCCGACGTCGAAGCGGCTGCGGTCGATGCCAGCGGTCTCGAGCTTGACGTGGGCGGTGCGCAGCGCGTTGCCCGTCAGCAGTCCCAGCATGGCGTCGCTGCTCGCCCACGACGACAAACAGGCCCGCACGCCGTCGTAGACCTGCGGAGGTTCAGCCAACAGCGCCCGGGTCAGGGTGCGCTCCATGTGGTGAAAAAACGTCGACTCCTCCTCGGGTGGCAGCGCATGTCGTTGGCGCAACTGCCTCAACACGCCGAGGTCGGTGGCGCCGGCAAAGCGAATGTCGTGCAGGTCGTCTGTGACGCCCCACGTCAACGTCAGGGCCTCGGCGAAGGCGAGGCGGCCGGCGCCGCGGACGTCGACCAGCGTGCCATCGATGTCGAACAGGACCAGGCGGCGCCTGGGCGATGCGTGGTTCATGGACAGCTCGTTGTCGACGTGATCCACCTGTCTACCACATCAACGCCCGCCGCGTCGACGACGGTGCTGCCGAGTAGCGGCATGCGCCCGGACTGCAGCCGCTTGAGGCGCATCGACACCATGGAACGAGCGGGATCGCCGGGGGCAAAGACGCGGGCGTCGAGGACGCCGTAGTCGCCCTCGTCGGGCACCTCGTTGCAGAGGTTGCTGGCGCCAAAGGCGGTCTGGATGCGCATGTCGGCGTCGCTCTGGCCGCCGCCGCCGGGGCGATGGCACATGGCGCAGTTGACGTGCAGATAGGTGCGACCCCGCTCAGCGACGTCAACGCTGGCGAGATTGAGGGGAGGGAAGCGCGGGGCAGCCGCCACATCGACCACCGGATTGGACACCACGCCGATGGAGCCCAGCGTGAAGAGTTGATTCGCGAAGCGGCCGGTGGACGCGTACACGAGGCCACCATTGAGCTGCCCGACCTCGAGGCCCAGCACGCGGCCGGCAGCGGCGGTGTGACAGCTCAGGCAGCCCGCCCGCGAAGGAAACACCCAGGTCTGGCCATTGGCCAGCACGCGGGTCGTGCCGCCGGTGTCGACGAGGGTGGCGTCGCCGTCGACGCTGCCGCCCCCCGCGGGCCAGGCATAGCTGTAGCCGGCCCACTCGCCGTCGTCATGGCGCACGAGGGTGCGGGTCTCGATGAGTTCGCCGCCGACGCGGAAGGACTTGATCAACACCGAGCCGATGGGAAACGTGAGGTCGCCGTCGTCTTGGATGGTGGCGGTCTGTCCGTCGGGCAGCGCCAGGCCCCGCTCTTTGGTCGCGCCGTCGCTGTAGAAGGGCATGTTGAGGCCATAGGGGATGACGCCGGGGCCGAGTCTGGTGGCGTCGTCGTCATCGACGCAGCCCGTCTGGCTCAGTCGGCGGGGAAAGGTGTCTGGCTGCGGCGGGCCGGCGGGGTCCAGGCGCCACAGGGCACCACCGAGGTCGATGACGTAGAGTTCGCCGTCGCGGTCTTCGGCGAACGACGCCAGGCCGACGCCGACCATCGTGCTTTTGCGGGCAAACGTGATCAGGCCCTGGGGGCTGGTCGTGAGCGCGAAGATCTCCTTGGTGCCGAAGTCGGCAAACACATAGGTGCCGCGCAGCGACGGCAGGGCCTGGCCGCGATAGACGAAGCCACCGGTCACCGAGACCCGACCGTTTTGGTGGGCGTAGGACACGACGGGGGGCGTGAAGCCGCCTTGCGTGCAGGCCGCCTCGCCGCGGAAGCACTCGTTGCCCTCCAAGATGCTCCAGCCGAGGTTTTGGCCCGGCACCACCAGGTCGATCTCCTCGATGCGGCCCTGGCCGACGTCGCCGACCCACAGCTCGTCGGTCTCCCGGTCCACAGAGAAGCGCCAGGGATTGCGCAGTCCCACCGCCCACACCTCGTCACGCACGAGCTGGGCCGGGTCGAAGTCGCCGAGGAAGGGATTGTCGGCGGGGATGCCGTAGGGGAGGGCGTCGGTGCTGGTGTCGACGTCGATGCGGATCATCTTGCCCAACAGGCTGGCGCCGTCTTGTCCGGTGCGGGCCGGGTCGTTGGCCTGGCCGCCATCGCCCATGCCGAGGATCAGTTTGCCGTCGCCGTCGAAGACGATGTGGCCGCCGTTGTGGTTGGCGGCGAAGTCGTCGATGTCGAGGAGGATCTCTTCGCTGCCGGGCACGCAGCCCGTGGCCGTCGTCTGCAAGCGGCTGACGCGAGACTCGAAGGCGCAGTCGAAGCCGCGGCTGAAGGGGCAGTCGAGGTTGTCGTTGAGGGCGGTGTAGCTGACGTAGAGTTCGCCGTTGTTGTCGTGGTCGGGGTGGAAGGCCATGCCCAGCAGCCCCTGCTCGCTGTTGCCGCTGTCGCTGGTTTCGACGCGGTCGCGCAGGTCGCAAAAGACCGTGGTGGTGGTGACGGCGGCGTTGTTTGTGGCGAAGCGCACGATGCGGCCGCTGCGTTCCATCACGTACATATTGACGTCGTCACCGGGCCGCTGGGTCATGAACAGCGGGTTGTTCAACACCACGTTGGGCCAGGGCTGCACCAGCGTGAAGTCGGTGTTGTCGACGGGGCGGTCGGGGGCCACGCAATCGGGGTTGTCGGGGCGGGCGTCGAGGCCGACGGTGTCTGGGTCGGGGTCGGGGCCGGCGTCTTGGATCTCGCCCTCGCCCTCGCCTTCGCCTTCGCCTTCTGAACCCGCGTCGGGCTCGCCATCAGCGGGAGCGGGACACCCAGCCATTCCCATCGCCGCGACAGCGACGAGGGCGGCGGACAAGCGGTGGGGCGTGGCGATGGTGGACATGACGTGATCGTAAGCCCGGCTCCCGGTGGGTAACAGCACCGAATTCGGCGACGCCGGAGGCCGTTTCTGACGTCTATTCGGGAGCTTGCGACGGCATGCGTGTTCGTGTTCACCCACACGCCGGGCGGAAATACCCGCGGCTCAATCGCCGCGAATCTGGAATTCCAACTTGTGGCTGGTGCCGGTGGCCACCTCGACGGCGAACAGCTCCAGCGTGCCGATTTCGGTCACGCGCGAGCGCAGCGTCACCGGCACCAACACCGCGCCAGCCTCACCCGGCAGCGTCGCCTCGATGGGCGCCAGCTCGACGAGCTCGTCCCTGGCGCGGGCGACGTCGACGGCGCTGCCGGCCACGTCGGTGTCGCGCGCGGCGGCGGCACTCGAAGCAAAGAAGCGGAAGGTGGCGGGCTCGCCGACCACCAGGCCCAGCTCCATCGACAGATTGGCCTCGGCGCCCTCCTCCATGCCCCGGGGAGCGATGCAGATGGCGTCGACGCGGGGAGCCACGCCCGGCACCGCCAACTCGTTCTTCTCGATGCCAACGTAATAGGCGCGGGCGGTGCCGCCCTTGATGCGCAGACCCTTGTTGCTGGCACGAACGCGCGCGTACGCCGCCGCCCCCGCCGCCACGGCGAGGTCGAGGTCGGCGCCGGGCAGCTCGACGGGCGCCACGCCGCCACCCCAGCCGGCAATGACGTCGAGCACCCGCTGCCGCAACACCGCGCTGCGGGTGACGCCGCCGTTGAACAGCACCGCCGTCGGCCGCTGACCGCGCACAAAGGCCGCCAGATGGCGGGTGACGGCGGGGTCGTGCGCGTAGGGCAGCCCGAGGGTCTGCAGGCCGGCGCGCCGGGCTTGCGCCGGGCGGGCGTCGACGTCGACCATCGGAAAAAAGCCATCGATCACGACGGCATTCACCTGGTCGCGCGTCAGCGTGCTCTTGATGCTGCCGCCAATGAGTTTGCTGCCGCGGCCCGGGATGACGACGGTGGACTCGCCCAGCGCCGCGTCCTCGAGCATGGCCTCTTTGGCGGCGCGGCACGAGTGGGTCAGCGCCCGCAGCTGCCAGTCGTCGATCTCGCGACCGTCGTCGCTGAGCCGCTGCTTGACGCCCCAGGCCAGCGCGAGGTCCATGTTGTCGCCGCCAAGCAGGATGTGGTCGCCCACCGCCTGCCGCTCCAGCGTGAGGTTGCCCGCGCCGTCGTCGGCCACGGCAATCAAGCTGAAGTCGGTGGTGCCGCCGCCGATGTCGACGACGAGGATCTGGTCGCCGGGCTTGACCTGCTTGCGCCAGGGCGTGGCCGTCGTGTCGCCGTGGCGCGCAATCCAGGCGTACAGCGCCGCCTGCGGCTCCTCGAGCAGCACCAGGTTTGACAGACCCGCCTGGGCGGCGGCCTCCTCGGTGAGAGCGCGGGCGACGGCGTCAAAGCTCGCCGGCACCGTCAACACCACCTGCTGGTCGCCGAGGGGCGCCTCGGGATGGGCCTGGTCCCAGGCCTCACGCAGATGGCGCAGCAGGCGGGCCTGCACCTCGACGGGTGACAAGCGGGGGACGTCGTCGTCGGCCGCGGCGCCGAAGGGCAAGATGGGGGCCCGTCGGTCAACGCCGGTGTGGCATAGCCAGCTCTTGGCCGAGGCGATGACCCGACCCGGCACGGCGGCGGCGCGGTCCTTGGCAAAGGCGCCGACAGCGAAGGTGCGCTGCGCGTCCCAGGGCAGGGCCAGGGCCCCATCGGGCAGCTCGCTGCTGGCGGGCTGATACAGAAACGATGGCAGCAGCGGCAGCGCCAGGGTCTCGTGGGCGGCCACCACCTGGGGCACGGGCAGGGCACCAGGCACGCTGACGTCGTCGTCCAGGCGGACGGCGCCCAGCGCGGTGTTGGTGGTGCCGAGGTCGATGCCGATGGCGAACTGCGCGGAGCCCATGGTTCAGCTCGGGGTCAGAGAACGAAACGACAACACAAGACACAAGACAGAAGCGACGATAGCCAGCGCGACGTCGTCAGCGCGACATCGTCAGCGCAGCTCGATTTCGGCGGGGGCGACAATGCGGC
Organism: uncultured Myxococcales bacterium; assembly: GCA_903952805.1. Taxonomy (GTDB): domain Bacteria; phylum Myxococcota; class UBA727; order UBA727; family VGSZ01; genus VGSZ01. The sequence goes on from CAJBHN010000650.1 coordinate 9,196, forward strand.
CGTCGACGAAGGCCGGGCGCTCGGGGAGCTTCACAGCGGTGGCGCGCCAGCCCCCATGCGCCAGCGTGCCCCGGTACGGCGGCTCGCCCTTGACGTCGCCCGACAGACTCACCTCATGCTTGTCGAAGCCGACCGCCAACGTGATGGTCTGCCCCTCTTCTTCGCTGCGCACCGGCGTCAGCGTGAAGTAAGTGTCGATCGCCTTCTTGCAGCCCTGATGCACCAGGCGAGCGGCGGCGCCGACGTCGGCGTCCTTGAAGCCGCTGATGTCCTCCTTCAAGAAGTCCACGAAGCGGCCATCGCGCTGGAGGATCGACAGCAGATGCAGGGCCCCTTCGTCGGGGGGCCGAGTCTGGTCGACGATCTTCTCGACGACTTTTTCGACCTCGACGATCTTCTCAACGATCTTCTCGACGACTTTTTCAACGATCTTCTCGACCGGTTTTTCAACGATCTTCTCGACGATCTTTTCGACCTCGACCGTCTTGATGACAGGCTCGGGAGCGGGGGCCGCCGGCAGCGTCAACGTCGTCGCTGGCAGCAGCAGGCGTCGCGCGAGCATCGCATCCATCAGCACGCGAAACGCGAGGGCCAGGCGGGCAAAGAATCCCGGTGGCGGTGGTTCGAGGGCGGGTTCGAGGGCAGGCGCGGCGCTCATGCATCGCCGCATGCCACAGCCACGGGGCGTCGCAATGCCGTCACTGTCCGCCCTGCAGCACCCGGTGGAGACCCGCGACCGCGACAGCCGCCACGGGTGTCACCGACAGCCTCAGGGCGCGTAGCCGTCGCGGTCGAGGTTTTCGAAGCGGGTGATGTTGTTGAAGAAGCGCAGCTCAATGCTGCCGACGGGACCATTGCGGTGCTTGGCGAGGATGATTTCGGCGATGCCTATTTTGTCCTCGGGGGTCTTGTCGCGCAGGTAATATTCCTCGCGATAGAGAAACGCGATGATGTCGGCGTCCTGCTCGATGGCGCCCGATTCGCGCAGGTCGCTCATCATCGGTCGCTTGTCGGTGCGGCTTTCGACGCCACGGTTCAGCTGCGACAGGGCAATCACCGGGATGCTCAGCTCGCGGGCGAGGGTCTTCAACCCCTTGGAGATCTCACCAACCTCGGTGGCCTTGTTGTCGTAGCCCGGTGGGCCCTGCATCAGCTGCAGGTAGTCGACGATGACCATCGACAGACCGGTCTCGTGCATTTGGCGACGGCATTTGTTGCGCATCTCGGTGACCGAGATCGACGGGGTCTCGTCGATGTAGAGCGAGGCTTCGCTCAAGCGGCCCGACGCCTCCGCCAGCATCGACCAATCCTCGTTCTTGATCATGCCCTTCTTGAGGTTGGACAAATCGACGCGCGCTTCAGCACCCAGCAGGCGTTGCACGAGCTGGTCGGCGCCCATTTCCAGCGAGAAGAACATGACGGGTTTGTGCAGGCGCATGGCGACGTGCGCGTCCAGATTGAGAGTGAAGGACGTCTTGCCCATCGACGGGCGGGCAGCGTCAATGATCAGTTCCCCGGGCTGCAAGCCGCTC
>CAJBHN010000651.1 GCA_903952805.1 uncultured Myxococcales bacterium
ACGGATGCAACGGATGCAACGGATGCAACGGATGCAACGGATGCAACGGATGCAACGGATGCCACCTGGATGCGCCAGGAGCAGCTCGCGGAGACGGGTGCTGATGTCGTCGACACGGCGCTGAGCGCGGACGGTTGACCGGTACGTCGATGGCGACGTTGAGGTGAGTGAGTCAGGCTCTGGACGCGGTCATCGCGACGACGGCGGTCGACAAAAAGCAACGGCTGACGGTGGCCCACGAACGCATCGTGAAGGGCGGCGACATCGTTGGTGAAACCTTGGTGATGCCCCTCGATGGCCAACCAGACCCGGGCGCTGACCTGTGCGTATTGAACACCAGCAGTGCTCACTTTGATTTTTTTCGCCAAAATATGGTGCTGGGATGAGGCTGGTGATTGGCACGCTCCCTGCTCAAGTGTGGGCAGGAGGTTCGCATGCAACACACACCTGTTTTCGTCGTTCTGGTCAGTGGCGCTTTGCTGGCAGCAACGCTTGGCTGTGCGCCCGAGGATGGCGCCTGTGAGGCCGACGTCGACTGTCCCTTTGGCCAGGTGTGCATGGAGGGCGTGTGCGCGAACGCCAATCGTGGTGCGTTTGGTGGCGGTGGTGGTTTCGGCGGCGATGCCTTTGGCGGCGATGCTTTCGATGGCGGCGGGGGCAGCAGCAGCCAGGGCCTGCTGGCAAATGTGGCGGCCAGCCTCAAAGGGAGCATCGGTGGCACTGAGGTGAGGTCGACGATGGGGACCGTGACGCTGGATTTCGGGCGCGTCACGCTGCTCATTCCCGACGACCGTTTCGCATCGACGTTCTTGTTTGTGGCGGCGCTGCCCCCGTCAGTCTTTTCGGTGGAGGGACGCCAGACCATCAGGATCGGTGGCCTTGACGAGGGCTACAGCCAAGCCTGCAACTACGACACCGGCGGCTACGATGAATTCTTCAACGAGTTCATCATCGACGTCGGCGCGCCCCGGGACCCCGTCCCGGGGGACACGGTCACCAGCGAGGGGAGCGTCGAGGAGGAGGATGATGATGAGGAGGAGGAGGATGATGAGGAGGAGGTGTTGGTGCCAGGCCCGGTTATCGACGTGAGCGTCACCGTTGCGGGCGGGGGCTCACAGGTCGTCGGCACAGCCGTGGTCCCAAGCGCGCTGCTGGGGCTCTGAAGGGGGGGAGGCCACGGCGGACGGTCGGGTTGTCGACGATGGAGCCGTGGTCGTCGAAGTTCACGGATCCGTGGCCGATGGCGGGGGCAAAGACGACGACGGCCACGCAGCCACACACAGGACGCGACGGCGACCCACGCCGACCGGGACGCGGCTGGCTTGTTGGTCACGGGGTGGTGTCCCTGGTGTCGGCGGTCCCAGCGGCGGTCCCAGCGGCGGCGGGCCCAGCGGCGGCGGGCCCAGCATCAACGGCGTCGGCTCCGAGGCTCCACAGGCCCGCCAGGCGAGCCGGGTGGGACGACAGGGCGATGGCGTCGAGGACGAGGAGGGCGCCGCCCTGCACGACGATGCCAGCGCCGTGGCTGGCCCAATCGACGGCGGGTGCAGCACCCGCAAAGCCCGCGCCGATCATGGTGCCACCCGCCATCATGTAGCCGGCGTCGAGGCCGATGTTGAGCCAGAGCACGTCGCCGAGGGTGTTCTCCTCCACGAGGGCCCGCTCCCGCGTCGAGGGGGGCAACCTGTCGCCGAGGAACGACAGACCCACGATGCCGAGGTCGATGACGCCCCAGGCCACGCTCTGAATGCCGAAGCCGAGGACCGGCCGGGCATCGATGGTGGCTGGCAACACGCCCGGCGCGTTGGCGAGCAAGCAGGCGCCGCCGACGACCATCGACGACAGGGCCCAGATCCCGAGGCGCTGGAGGTGGGCATCCTCCTCGTGATGACGCTGCTGGACGACGTGATCCTGCACCGAGCGGGGTGACGCGGTCGGCGCCGCCGGCGCCGCCGGTGTCGCTGACGTCGCTGACGTCGCTGACGTCGCTGACGTCGCTGACGTCGCTGACGTCGCTGACGTTGCTGACGTTGCTGACGTCGCTGGCTCGGCGGTGGCGCCGGCGGCGCCCAGGAGAGCGGCGACAACGAGCGCGATGGTCGAGGGGCGGAGCAGACGATCAAGCAGCATCGGCACGAGCGTAGCAGTCAGGGCGCAGCAGCGAGGCGCGCGCGGGCGTCTTTGAGCACCCCCGGGAGCTGCATCGCCGCGAGCAACGAGGCCCAATCGAGGCGGTACATCGACGGCCCCGACGTCAACATCGGCGACGCTGCCGGCGCAGACGGGGGCGGGAGCGTCGGCGACACCTGCGACGAGGCGGGTGGTTCAGCGCCATCAATGGTAGACGCTGGCCGGCAGACGACCTTGTCGCGCAGGCGGCTCGTCGGCGCGAAGACGCCATGCCGAGCATTGATTCATCACCTGGCGGTGATGCATCGCGTGAGCTTCGCGTCCGTCGGCGAAGTCAGGGGTACGAGATGCTCGAGCAACTCGACACCGGTCATCACCCGCGCTCGCCATCACCCGGGTCTCTTCATGCAGCGAGAAGCCATCGACGAACGCGAGGCAGTCGCCGATAGCGCATCGAGCGATGCATGCGCCCGAGGCCAGGTCTGCTCAGCGTCGGCTGGCGGCGCCGACGGTGGCGCCGACGGTGGCGTCGGCGTCGACCTCGGCGGCATCTGCCGACATATCCGGCACACGAGACAGCACCACGGGCTCGGCGGCTCCAAGCAGGTTGGCGCTTGAAAAAGCCGATGGTGTCATCGGTGCGCGGCTCTCAGCATGAGAAACGTGCCTCTGCATCCGTTCGGTTTGCGCGTCGAGCGCTGGGTCGGTGGGCGAGCTGAACAACGCGAGAACCGGCCCCAGCGTCGCCACCACGAGTCCCAGGCCAGCCCCGCAGAGAAGAACCGATGCGAAAGACGACCCCTGTTTCGCCGCCAAGAGTGCACCAACCAAGGCGAAAAACGTGATCGCGAGCCCACCAGCGAGACGCCACACCATCGTTGTGGCGCGGCGCCCCATCAACGCCGGGCCCTGACGTCCCGCCAATCGCTCGACGGAGAGAGGCGCTGGGGCGAAGCGCATGCTCCAATTGCGCCGGCGCCAAAGGGCATCAATGACGTGGGGCGCAAGCCCGTTTGTTTCGCACACGGCCTGAAAGCGCCGACGTGTCGGTGGCGCGAAATAAAAACAGAAGAGGGCCGCGCAGACCGTCTGCACGAAACCCTTCAGCAGAGGCCCATCGACAACAGAGCTGGTGAAAGAGGGAACGAGTCCCACGTAGGGCAAAATGCTGCGCCAAGGATCGCCAATCCGAATCGCATCAACAATCTTGAGCAGAGTTGCATCGTCGACGTCGGCAAGTTCGTTGATTGGAAACTTCGTCAACGAAGCGAGCGGGGCGCCGTCCAACTGATTCATACCATATTTTGAAACCCGGCCTTGATGGTGTCAATCAAGGAGGGGTCGACACCGCAATCTCCGCCGTGACCGCCTCTGCGGCGAGACCGAGCATGCAACGAGAGCCATGACGTTGACCGGGGCGATCTGTGGGTGAACGGCTCAGCGCCCCAGCACCAGTGGCGCGAGCCGGGTCTCCACGATGGCGGCGACGCCCAGGGCGATGACGGCGACGAAGAGCAGGCGCAGCACCGCGCCGAGGACACGGGCCAATCTCTTGTCGTTGAGCTCGTAGGAGAGCAGGCCCTTGGACGCAAAAATACCCGCCAGCGCGACCACGACGTCGGCGGCGCCTTCGATGACGAGGTGCGGAAAGACCGCCACCACCGCCAGCAATGCCGACGGCAGCGCCGCTCCATGTGGTTGCGCGGCGCGTCGCTCGACCAGCAGCGTCAGCACCGTGCCCCACACGGCGGCGTTCCACGTCAACGCCAACAACGCCCCGTAGGCGCGAAACACCAGCGCCAACAGAAACAGCGCGACGGCGACGACGAGATTGTGCGCCAACACGCCGCCGACGCCGCCGACGCTGCCGAACCTGTCGTGCAGCAGCGTGTCGTTGGTGACGTCGGCAGCACGCAGCGCGAAGGCGAATTCCTGCGCCGCTTGCGTCGGGCCCAGCAGCAGCGTGGCGACGACGAACGTCGTCAAGATGCCGGCAAATAGCGTCAGGATCGCGAAGGTGGTGCGGCGGTTGGCGTCGGTGGGCGTCGACGACGTCCACACCGCCTCGCGATTTTCAGCCAACAACCCATGCATGCGCGCCGATAGCCCGGCCGACGTCAGAAACAGCGCAATCAGGCCCGGCTCGTCGAGGCCCAGCACGCGCGGCAGCAGCACGGCGACGACGGCGGCGACGACGGCTTCGGCGAACAACAGCGCGTAGCGCCGCCATCCACCCGTCGGCAGCGGGTGGTCGAACAGGTGGCCAATGAGCGTCTCGGTGCCAGCAGGCGTGTTCGTCACCGGGGCCCCGGGTCACGGGACATGAAAGCCGAGGTCCACGGTGCCGGTGTCGTCGACCCCATCGCTGCGCGTCGACAGCGACGACAGGCAGCGACGGCCGCGATCATCGTTCCAGCAGAGGTCGGCCGCCAGCGACGAGCCAGCGTCGACGGCGGGGCTGGTCGTGGTTTGGCCCGCCGCCACCTGCGACAGCAGCGCGTCCCAGTCTCCCGAACTCACGTGCTGTGGGTCGACGTTGAGCGAGTGCGCGTCACCGCCGATGAGGGCGGCGTACTGGCTCAAAGTCTGGTGGTCGATGTGGTCGGCGACTTCATACGCCAGCACCGTTGCCGACGCCGCCGGAGCATACAGGTTGTGGTCGGAGTGCAGCGCCCCGAGCCACAGCGTGGTGTCTCTGACGTAGACGCTGGCCTGCACGGCGCCCACGAAGATGTTGTTGGCGACGTAGAAGTCGGTGACGTCGCCGTCGCTGTTCCAAAACGTCAGGTCGCGCCCCGACGGGTCGGGGCGTTGGGCGTGGCTCCAGCCCCCGCCCGACGACAGGCAGGTGTTGTTCAAAAAGGAGATGTGGTCGGTGCCGCCGGTGGTTCCGGGTCGACGTGCGAAGTACTCGAAACAATATTCGGCGTTCCACACGAGGTTGTTCACGTAGACGATGTTGCTCTCCAGCACGTCGACGGTGCTGCTGGTGAACTGATTGGTCATGGCGGTGTCGTACATCTCGCCAAAGGTGCAGCCGACGACGACGATGTCGCGGGCGTTGCCCCAAAACTGGATGCCGTTGCCATAGCGGACGCCGGGCATGTCGGCCTGTTCACTGCCGCCGATGAAGCGGAAGTCGCAGTCGCGCACGACGACGTTGGCGACGTTTTCGCCGCCGATGCCCATCGCGCCGCCGTAGCGCAGGTCGAGGTTCAGATAGACGACGTGGTGCGCGTTGTTTTCCGAGATGATGTCGCGATTGAGAGCGACCTCGATGCTGGACGAGCGACGGGCCGGATTGAGCACCGACGCCATCAACAGTGTCCACGTCGACGCGTCGTACGAGAAGTCGTTGCTGGGGCTGGCCGACGTCACTGCTGTAAACTTTTTCACACCCACGTTGGTGCCATTCAAGATGATGTTGCCAACGTCTTTTTCCGGCAGGCTGGCGCTGGTCAAGGCCAGCAGCGACAGGGAGTCGACGGAGAAGGTCTGCCCCGCGCTCAGCGCTGTACCCAGAAAAAACGTCAGGCGGGCGTCGGCGGCGCTGGCGTTGGCGCGGAAATACACCGTGTATGTGGTCCAGATCGCGCCGATTTTGATGTCGGCCGCCGACAACTCCGCCGTGTAGTCGCCCCAGGGGCTTGCTCCCTGGGTCAAGCGGGCCACGACGTGTTTGATGCCCGACACCACTTTGCCCGAGCCACCGCTGCTGCGGGCCCGGAAGGTCAGCTTGTAGTATGTTCCCTTTCTGACCGAGAAGTTTCCAGAGTAGAGTTGAATGTCGGAGTTTGTCGTGCTGCCGGCGCTGCACGACACGGTGTAACTCGCTGGCGACGTGTCGTAGCGCGTGGTTTCGAGGGCGCCGGTGGCGCCGGCGCCGGCGCCG
>CAJBHN010000652.1 GCA_903952805.1 uncultured Myxococcales bacterium
GAGCCAGTAGTGGGTGTTGGGGCGGAAGGCGGCGCCGCTGCTGCCCTCCTCGAGGTAGGCCGCGCGCTGGCCGAGGGCCAGGTCCTGGGCGAGGGCCACGTTGTAGCGAGACAGCAGCGACAGCTCGGGAGAGAGCTTCAGGGCCATCGCCGTCATCGACAGGATCCAGGCCGTGTCATGGCCACCGCGGGCCTCGGCGACGTTGTCGTAGCGCAGCTCGAGTCGCTGCGAGATCGCCAACAGGTCGTCGCGTCGCCACTCGATGCCGCCTGAGGCCGCGTCGCGTGAGCCCTCGCCAGCGATGAAGGAGCCGCCGCCGTTTTGACCGGGGGCTGCGTAGAAGGTCGCGTCGGTGAAGGCGGCCGGCGCCACTGCGCCGCTCTGCGTGGTGGGCACGGTGCCGCCACCGAGGGTGGTGATGCGCTCGTAGTTCAACGACAGCGTCAGGCCAAAAGGCAGGGCCCATTGGTTCTTCAGGCCAACGACGCCGCGGGTCTGGTCCGACGAAAACGCCGACTGCAATTGGTACTCGGCGTAGGCATGGCTGCCCTTGGCGACTTCGGTCTCGCCGCCGACGACGGTGGTGTTGGAAAATCCCATGGTGCCCGTCCCCGGCGCCGGCAGCATGCCCACCCGCTCTGACACATAGACCCGTGCCGTCTCGTTGAGGCGGTAGCCGACGCCGGCATGGACCTGGTTTTCTCCCGACCAGCGGACACTGACGCCGCTGTCGACGGAGAGATCGTCGGTCAGCGCGTAGCGGGCGATGGCGTGGGTGATGAGGTGGTCGTTCCACGCCTGCAGCTGGTTGGGGTCGCCGATGATGAGGACCTCCTGCTTGAGGCCCAGGGTCAGGGCGTCGGTGACGCCCCAGTCGACGCCGGCGGCGGTGACGACGGTGTGGAAGTCGTTGGCCCGGCCGAGATCACCGTCGTCGACGGGGGCGCCGAAGCTGCCGCTGTCGCCGGTGTAGCCGTAGCCGACCTCGCCCGCGACGCTCAGATTGGGGATCAGTTTGCGCGCATAGCGGCCGGTGGCGAGCTGGCGGTGCAAGGTGCGGGGCACGTCGACCGGCTCGAAGGGATTGATGTCGGCGAGGACGCCGTCGTAGCGCAGGCGCACCTCGTCCCGGTCGGTGGGCTTGAAGGCCGCTTCGGTGCCCCACTTGGTCTGGCCTTGTTCGAGGATGGCGCCGCCGCCGCCGAAGAAGCCTGCCTGCAGGGATTGGTAGTAGGCCTTGATGACGCCAGCATCCTTGCTGCGGCCCACGACGTCGCCAAATTGCCACTGGCCGTCGAGCTTGAAGCCTGCACCGCTGCGCTCGGCGGGGAAGATGACAGCACCGACGCGGGTGGCCTTCTGGTCGAGCGACTGGCCGAGGGCGCTGTAGGTCAGGCCACCGTCAAAGCTGACGAAGTTGCCGGCATCGACGCTCTGGCTCATCAACAGTTCGGCTTTCAAGAAGGTGCCGTCGTCGACGAACGCCTTGGCCCGCAGGCCGCCCACCTGGTAGGCGAGGGCGCCGTCCTCGCGACCCTCGACGACGTAGCTGCCGCCGAGGTCGAGGAAGCCAAACAGGCGCTGGCTGACGTCGCCGCCGCCGGCAACACCTTGCAGCCGCTGGTCATCGCGGTGTTCGTATTCAACCTCGACGAAGACGCGGTTGCCCGCGGCGACCTGGCCGAGGTTCTGGTTGCTCATGAAGGCGCCGTCGGCGAAGGCCTGCACCGGCTCCTTCATCAGGATGCGCCCCTCGTCGTAGCGGATCGTGTAGTCGACATTGCGCTGCTTGCTGACGCGCGCCAGTTCGGTGCCGGTGACGCCGTCGCGCACGATGATGGCGATGCGCTCGCTGCCCTCGATCAGCCGCTCGTGGCGCAGGAAGTACACGCTGCCGCCGGTGCCCATGAGCTCCACGCGGGCGTGGCGTTCGCCGCCGCCGCCGGCAACAAATGTTGTCGCACGGGTGCGCCACGGGTCCGTCGCGGGCGTCACCGGCTGGTCGGCGGGGCGGGTGCTGACGTCGATGGGATCAAGCCAGCCCCGATCGAACTGCAGCTGGGCGCCGGTGCGAGCCCGCTGGTAGCGGAGCAGGTCGCCGCCGACCAACTCGGTGCGAATGCTGCCGACCGACATCCTGGAGGCGTCGGCGGCGAGCTCGACGTACAGGGGGATGCCACTGCGGGCGTCTTGGACCTCGAAGGCGCTGTCACCCCAGGCGGGCATGAAGCGGTCGGGGTCGAGGACGTCGCGGAAAAAGGCCTCGTCGTCGAAGCGCCGCGTGTCGAGATGCAGGGTCAGGTCGTAGTCCCGAAACAGCGTGGCGCCGGTGAAGCGACCCTTCACGTAGGCTGCGCCGCGGCCGTAGAGAAACGCCGGGCCCACGGTGAGCGACGTCGTTGCTGAGCGCTCGTCGAGCAGGGCGCCGTCCTGACCGGCGGCGGCGTCGGCCATCAGCAGCACGAACCAGCCGGAGGTGTCGACCATGACGTCGCGCTTGACGCGGGCGGTGTTGCCGAGGGTGTCGGTGGCTTCGACGACGACGCGGGCTGGGCCGTCGGCGAGCTTCACCTGGGTCTCGAAACGGCCCGTCAATGGATCGACGACGACGAGGGCACCATTGACCGTGACGCGGCTCTCGGGGGCGGCCCGGCCGCGCACCGGATAGAGGTGGTTGGTGACACGTTCACCGGTTGGCAGCTCGACGCTGAGGCTGGCGGCAGGGACCTGGCTGCGGCTCGGCCACCAACCCGGTACTGCGCCGTCGCCGACAAAGGGAGCCCGGTCGGCGGCGTCCTGCTCCGCTACGAGCGGGCACGCACCGGCGCCCAGCTGCAGTTCGATCGGGGCTGGCTTGAGCCCATCGACGTCAGCACCCGCCCCGCCGACCAGCCGGTGACGCCCGCGACGGACCCGTGGCGCACCCGTGC